>NZ_JAVJQN010000242.1:0-18168 GCF_040218245.1 Coleofasciculus sp. E1-EBD-02
ATTCGTCATTCGTCATTCGTCATTCGTCATTCGTCATTCGTCATTCGTCATTCGTCATTCGTCATTCGTCATTCGTCATTCGTCATTCGTCATTCGTCATTCGTCATTCGTCATTCGTCATTCGTCATTCGTCATTTGTCATTTGTCATTTGTCATTTGTTGACTTCCCCATCTCCCCCAGCTTCCCCTGCTTCCCCTGCTTCCCCTGCTCCCCCAGCTTCCCCTGCTTCCCCTGCTCCCCCTGCTCCCCCTGCTCCCCCTGCTCCCCCGGCTCCCCCTGCTCCCCCTGCTTCCCCGGCTCCCCCTGCTACCCCTGCTTACCCTACACCCTTATCTTCTCAAAGCTGACCAAACCCCTTCTTCTTCTTCGGCTTTTTCTTCTTCTTCGTCGGACCACTACCGCGCCAACCCTGTGAGCCACGATTGCCCATCCCGCCACCAAACATATCACCCATACCACCCATTCCGCCCATTCCGCCCATTCCGGGAAGTCCGCCCATTTGACCTTGACCCATCTGCTTCATCAGCGATCGCATCTTGGTAAACTCACTAATTAGACTGCTCACTTCGCGCTCACTATGCCCTGAACCCTTAGCAATACGACGGCGACGACTGGGAGAACCAGCCAGCAAATCCGGATTGCGGCGTTCCTCAGCCGTCATGGAATTAATCATCGCTTCCGTTTGCTTGAGCTTACCTTCCCCTTTTTCCAGTTGATCCGAACTCAGCTTACCCATTCCTGGCATCAGCTTCATCAACCCACCCAGGGAACCCATATTTTTCAACAGCCGCATTTGCTTCAAGAAATCGCTGAAGTCAAACTGAGCATTGAGCATTTTCTCCTGCATCTGGGCGGCGTCAGCCATGTCAATTTCTTCTTGGGCTTTTTCCACCAATGTCAGCACATCACCCATACCCAGAATCCGGGATGCCATGCGATCGGGATAAAATGGCTGTAGTGCTTCTACCTTTTCACCCACACCGACAAATTTAATCGGCTGACCCGATACCTGGCGCACAGACAAGGCTGCACCCCCTCTCGTATCGCCATCCAGCTTGGTTAGAATTGCCCCAGTAATCCCAATTTGTTGATTAAACGTATGGGTTAGGGTTGCCGCCTCTTGACCCGTCATCGCGTCTACTACAAGCAGAACCTCGTGGGGTTTAACATTGTCCTTAATCTGGGCAAGTTCCGCCATCATCTCGGCGTCGATTTGCAATCGTCCCGCCGTATCGATAATCACGGTATCGACACCCGTTTCCTTGGCACGGGCAACCCCCTGACGGGCAATCTCTACGGGGTTAGCATCCGTCCCCATTTCAAACACAGGGATATTAATCTGTTCACCCAAAGTCACCAACTGGTCAATCGCCGCAGGGCGATAAACGTCTGTCGCCACCATCAAGCAACTGCGGTTTTCCTTCCCCAGATGTAAGGCTAACTTAGCCGTCGCCGTGGTTTTCCCGGTTCCCTGCAACCCTGCCATCAGCACGATAGTGGGCGATGTATCTGCCTTAGCCAAGGGGACATTACTTTCCCCCATCACCTGCACCAGTTCATCATAGACAATCTTGATAAACTGTTGGTCAGGGCGGACGCCAGCAATGACATCAGCGCCCATGGCATTGCTTTCAACGTCAGCAACAAATTTTTTGACAACTTGCAGGTTCACATCTGCCGACAGCAAAGCCCGACGCACCTCTTTCAGAGCGTCTTGAATATTGGCTTGAGATATCTTGTCTTGACCGCGTAGTTTCTTCCAGGCGTCTTCTAAGCGTTCGGCGAGAGCATCAAACATAGTTAACGTTAGTCTTAAAGTTTAGTGTTACCAGAGATAGGGTCAGATTGCCGTGACTTCTTACACAATAACGCTTTAGGGGATTTTTCTACCAGTTCTTCTCATCGACTGGGCTGTCAAGACAGAAACCCATCAACCTTATCTCACTATTCACGGTATGTGGCGCAATGAACAGAGTTGACACTCCCCCTATTTTACTCAGCCAGTTCATAACGAAAGTCACTTCCTCTTGATCCGCCTTCACCTCTAACGACTTTGACTAACACTGATTCCTTGCCTGAAATATTCATCGTTTTGAGTTTTTCAATCACACTTGAGCGAGAAGGTTTATCGGATTCAGATAGAGCTTCAATGAAAGCCTGCGTCGCCTCATAAGTCTTCGCAGTACGCCAACTGACTTGCCCTTTCCACATATCCTGAGCTTTATTGGCAAAGTCTTGTGAATCTGGTGCATCGGCAAACCAGGAAACCGCTACAATCAAATCTTCTAGGGCTGAACCCCCTACTTTTAAAGCATCTGAACTATACAAAGCACTGGCTCCTAATAGCGGCTTGTTTTTTAAGCTTTCCAGATTGTTTTTAGCACGAGCAATTTCAATGGCAACAGAAATTAGTTCCGTATTTGGCAGCAATACTATTGCATTGGTTTCTGGTTTAACGTAACTAAGTAATAAAGCTTCAGTATTAGCTTTCTGTCCTAGATTTTTTAAATCTATTTTTTGGCTTATTTCGACAGAGTGCTGATTGAGTAAACTTTCCAGCGAATCCATCAAATCCTGACTATATAGGTCTTTCGGGTTATAAAAAACGACCACTTTATTCAGTTTATTTGCCCAGACATAACGGGCTAATGTTTTAGCTGTATCTTGATTAGTAGTAACTGTTCTGAAGAAAACATCACCGTTGAGTGAATTACTCGTGCTAGTAGGAGATATCATCGCTATACCTTCTCTTTCATACTCTTTTAGTGCTGAATTACTCGCACTACTGGTATAATGTCCAATTACTCCCAGAACATCTTGATTTCTACTCAAAGTTCGGGCAACTTTCTTGGCTTGGGTTGGATCGCTATTATCATTGGCAATGAGGATTTTTAATAAGGGCAGTTGTAACTTTTCACGCTGCTCATTGAAACGATGCTGTGCCTGGGCTACACCTCGTAACATTTCCAGAGCAATATCTCTATCAGTGTGGGCAGGTATAACAACGGCAAGAGTTAGAGGTTTACCTTGTTGAATAGCTCGTGCATTATTATAGTAAATCCCCACTTCCGGATCATTAGGATTAGATTGCTTAGCTCTCTTAAAGAATTCAAGCGCTGTCGAGTAATTCTGTTGCTTGAAGGCTTCAATTCCAATTTGACGATTGAAATTATCATTACTGGCAAAAAAAGTTTTTCCACCTTCGCTAAATTGTTCTTGTCCAGCAACTTGTGCCGCCAAATGAGCAGAGTAATCTTCAATTAAATGACTAATATTCTGGCGAAATCCAAAAATTAACCCAATTGCAAATAGTATGTTGCTTAGGGCTAATAACCTGAAATTTCGCTGATTTATTCGCCTTTCCAATTCTTGGCTAGCACTCAAAAACTGGTAATCCTGAACGCTTAAATTCAGGTTATCTTTATTGGCTTTCCAGATTTGTGCTTCCTGTAATTCCCGCCCGCGCAACAGCCACTTTTTGTCTTGATGCTTAGAATCAATCCATCTGGCTAACGCTTCTCCGTAAGGTCGCAGATCGACTATTGTTTTAGCGACCCAATTGTGGTCAAAAACAGCTTCATAAATACGATTATAAACTCTTAAACTATCGTACCGTTTAACGACCAAACCTGACAACCGCAGTTCCGTTTGTTCAATACGACCATTAGCTTCTACTTCTTTGTCTTGCAAAATTTGCAGGTAGAGTCTCAGCAGATCAATACTACGCTGACCTTTTGCCAAAATACGATCGCGAATTGTCCTCAAATGCTCTGGATTGTCCTGAGATTCCCAGTTTTCAACGATGTGCGATCGCACCAACTTTTCCACCCACTCTTTTTCTGACTCTCCTGGCTTTAAAGAAAATTCGGATTCTCCACAAGCATCACAAACAATTTGACAAAGCTTTTGCGTGAGAAATGGCTGTCCTCCTGTCCAATTCAAAATTTCTTGTAAAATTATCTGAGGATTATCAACTCTACCCACTAATCCCTCAGCTAGCGGTTGTGCTTCATCTAATTCAAAACCACATAGTTCGATTCCACAACCAATGTTAAAAGATGTACGATTTTTGTCTTGAATAAACACTGAAGGTGTTGCTACACCCAGTAGACAGAAGGTTAAGTGTTTATAAGCTGGATTGTCAACTCGTTGATTGTAACATCCCCGAATCAAAGCAAAAAAATCATCGGTTGGAAACTCTAAACTGAGTACCGTATCAATTTCATCGATGAAAATAACAATGTTGTTTGATGTCTCAGCTAATAATACTTCCTCCAAAAAATTACTCAATCGCTGTACAGGGGGTAACGATTCTCGATCTTTCCACCAAGCCCTTTTGTTGATTTTACCCGATAGCTCAAACTTTCTGACTAAATCGTAAAATATCCCCATGTACCAGCCTGATTGGGTAACATTCTCACTGCCAATTAGTGTCAGATCAATTGCAGCACATTTTACTCTTTCTTTTTCCAGTTTTTGCATCGTTCGCACCCGCAAGCTAGACTTTCCCATCTGCCGCGAGTTCAACACATAGCAAAATTTCCCTGCTTTTAATGCCTGATAAAGATTTTGGTCAGCTTGACGCATTACATAACTGGGAGCATCAGCCGCTAAACTTCCGCCAACTTGATATTCGTAATTAGTCATTGGTCATTTGTCCTTCGTTATTAATCATTTGTCCTTCGTCGCAGATGCATTAGATTAGTAGGAAACAACACTTGGATTTTATTGGGTTTCCTTTATCAAGCCAATCTAAAACCTAAAATCATGGAATAGATTGTAACTCCTTTCTTGCTCCCCTCTCTCCAGATCCCCCCTTTCAAAGTACCCCTACTATTTCATCAAATTTGCTGTGCTACGCCACTCTATTTACACTGTATTGTTGACAACAATTTCTATTGACTGAGTAATTGACTAAACCGTTTTAAAATCCTCAGTACAGTATAAATGTCATCTCCGCGTCTGAGTGAAAATGGATAGGATTCAGCATATATTGGTCTATCTTGTTTAATCAGCTTGAGAAAAATAAAATCCATACCATTTGTAACCAATCCTAATGCAGGGTGGTCAGGATTAGGATGACCCAGCATATATCTTAAGGCTTGCGGTATCCCGGCATCTAAGGAATATTTTGCCCCTTTTGCTTCAATCACCAGTATCCACAACTCAGGCATAAAAACCAACAAGTCAAGACGCCCTTTAATTATCAGTTCCTCATCCTCCGAGACAATTTCTACATCCTTCTCAGCCGCAAGATAAAATGGTAAACGATAAAATCCTGCTAGTTTCAACAAGGGTGACAAAACCACAAGTTTAACAATGGGTTCAAGGATGGTATATCGAGATAAGTGGAGATAGTCTCCTTTAACTTCATCTAAAGCTTGACGTTCTAAATCCGTGAGTTCAGGTAAGTCATCTTGCCATTCTGGGAAGAATTGCAGATCATCGATACGTTCTAAACCAAACTTTTCGATTAAATCATCGAGATTAATTTTCTGGGCAGCAATGGTTTCAACCATGTTTTTACCTCCTGCAAAAAGTAGTTTTCAAAAAAATTAAAATCAAGAAGTTTTTCTGTTATTAGGCAAGGCGTGAGGCAGATTTTTTGCTAAACCCGCCTCGACCATTCGAGACTTTTAATTTATGTTTTTCCATCTCTAAGCTTCTGGGACAAATACTGGGAATATAGCAAACAACGCGGCTTGACAGAATTATTCTCTAACTGTACTAAACCTAAGCTTTGTAACTTAAACGCCAGCATCGATTCCAATGGCACAGGGCAATTTGCCTCAACTACCGTTTTCATCGCTGCGGCTAACTCAGGATACTGTTGTAAATTCCACAACTGTCCCCGTAAATGATTGCTGTAAATTCCTGATTCGGTAGCAGCCGTTTGTAAGAGTTGGTCAAACGTAATATCTTTACGAGTCAGGGAATAAATGGCAAGCTGGATCAGATGTGGATGTCCTCCTACCGTCTCTATTAACTGAGTCACCTGGGAATTATCCAAATCTAATCCTTGGTGTTGGGCTAACTCTTGCATTTGTTCGGGTCTGAATTCTGGCAATTCAATTGGCACACCGACATTAAAGGGTGAACGATTCGTACTAAGCTGAATATAAACATCGGTAGAATGGGCAATCACTAACCGCAATTTCTGCCACAGTCGGCTGGTTTTTGCTTCCTCATGCCAAACTCGCAGCATACCAAAAAAGTCTTGGGCAATTTTAGGATAGGGAAAAATTCGATCAACGTCATCTAACGCCAAAACTAAGGGC
This sequence comes from Coleofasciculus sp. E1-EBD-02, assembly GCF_040218245.1. Taxonomy (NCBI): domain Bacteria; kingdom Bacillati; phylum Cyanobacteriota; class Cyanophyceae; order Coleofasciculales; family Coleofasciculaceae; genus Coleofasciculus; species Coleofasciculus sp. E1-EBD-02. The sequence goes on from NZ_JAVJQN010000242.1 coordinate 6,280, forward strand.
TGGTCTAATTGAGATAACAGATGATCTTCAAAATAAATCGTGCAATTCTGAGAACTTCCTAACCCTTCTTCCCAATACTCCGCCAGTTGAGTCGGTAATTTTAACCGCCGACTGACAAACGTACAGAACCAGCGCAAGAATTCATCGAGTCCGCACAAAACGGCTTGATCAGCTTGGAGTAAGTTTAAGCGAACGGTGCGATAATTTTCTTTGAATGCCCGTTCGAGAATCTTATCAATGAGCAAGGTTTTTCCCATTCGCTTCGGCGCTTTAATTCGCAGTAGGGAACCGGGCTTGACTATGGTTTCATAGCACCGCGATTCGCTGGGAGGACGCAGGATATAGGTAGAGACTTCGGGTTCAGTATCAGTCTGTTCTTCATCTACCTCTACTACTAAGGATGAGTTTTTATCCCCGACAGAGAAATCAGCAATTTCCTCTAAATTCAGCCCCAATTTCTGGCAAAGTTCATAAAAATTCAAATAATCCACAGGTTTGCCATTGAGGAAATTCCAGACTGTGCCTCGGGATAGTTGTACACTCTCGGCTAAGTCTTGCTGACGGGCAAAACGATTCCGCCGCAGTGCAGCTTTGACTGTTTCGATATACTGGGGAGCAACTTTTAGCGATCGCGACATGATTAAACACTTGAATCACCCTGCTGTGATCATAGTCTTCTCATCCCTCTCATCCCGCCAAGTCAGATATAAGTCAGACATAAGTCGGACAATTTAGATCCCTCTGGTCAAGGATGAAAATTGAGAGATAATAATCAAGTGTATGCTTGCGGAAACTTTCTCCTCGTGTCCAAACCTCTCGTCCTCATGGATCATGATGGCGGTGTCGATGATTATTTGGCAACCGTCCTGCTGATGACAATGGATCACATCCAACCCTTGGGTATCGTTGTCACCCCGGCTGATTGCTATATTCAACCCGCCGTTAACGCCACGCGCAAAATTTTAGACCTAATCGGATGTTCTCATATCCCCGTTGCCGAAAGTACGGTACGCGGGATTAATCCCTTTCCTCCCCTTTACCGCCGGGATGCGTTTATTGTGGATCATCTGCCAATTCTTAACCAGAATGACACGATCCAAACCCCCCTGCTAAAGGAAAGCGGTCAAGAGTTTATCGTGCGATCGCTGCAAACGGCTGACCAACCTGTTACCCTGATGGTGACAGGACCTCTCACCACTGTCGCCACCGCCTTAAACCTTGCCCCGAATATCGCAGCGAAGATTGAGCAAATCGTCTGGATGGGGGGTGCAATTCATGTTCCTGGTAACGTGGAAAAAAGCCTGGAACCGGGACAAGATGGTTCAGCCGAATGGAACGCCTACTGGGACCCCCTCGCTGTGCATCAAATCTGGCAAACTCAGATTCCGATTGTCCTTTGTCCCCTTGACTTGACCAATACCGTCCCGGTTACCTCTGAGTTTGTTTACAAATTGGGGAAACAGCGTCGCTATCCCATTTCGGATTTTGCGGGTCAATGTTACGCCTTAGTGATTCCCCAAGACTATTATTTCTGGGACGTTCTCGCCACCACCTATCTCGCCCATCCCGAGTTCTTTACTTGCCAAGACTGGGAAACCACTGTGATTCCTCAGGGTTCCAGTCAAGGTCGTATCCAGGTTGAGGCGGGAGGAAAACGGATTCGGGTGCTGGATACCGTCGATAAGACAGAATACTACTCCTATCTCTTACATCAGTGGGCAAGTTAACATGGAAAGTGTGATTTAAGTCACCTTACTCACGCTCAGCCCAGTTATCTGAGAATCTTGCCTCTCCCACCCAATTAACCATTTACCCTTTCCTGGAAAGCGCTTGAGGGGTAATCCCCTGCCAGTCTCACCCGTTGGGTGAAAACTAAATGAGAATGGTTCATTTCTTTTAATAACTGTGATAATCCTGTATTATGAATGATAAAAACAGCAAAAATATGACAGAAGCGATTTTTGAGCAGAGTCGTTATCGCAACTCGAACCCCTCCTTGTCTGGGACAAGAGTTCAGACGCAGACTCTGCTCTTTTAAAGTTTCTATATAACATCCGACTTTTTTTAACGCCGAGAGGATACATAGTCAGTGCTGATTGACTCTCACCTAACTCCAGGTGAGACAAATTAGTTTTTTGCATCTTCTCCTATTGAAGGGAAATGAGAGTGTAACGGGATTTTTACCATGACCTATTCCATCGCATCCACAGAACGTTCCGTGTCCCAGCCGACACCGCGTCAGCGTTCTACTGGTGGCAAACCACCCAACTCGTCAAAGTCCGACTCGTCAACATCCAACGTTCATTCCTTAGCGGTGCTTTGGGCGAGGAAATACTATACCGCCGTTACCAACCAAGACCAAAATGAGTCAGCATCCAGTTTAGCGGCGGCGGATCTCAAGGAAATTGCCTCACTCGAAGCCAGAAAAAGCACGGCAGAGAAAATGATGCAAAAGCTCAACTTTGCCAGCGCCCAAGCCTGGTCGTTGACCGAAACGCTGCTATCTGAGGAAATTCGGCGTCATGGTATTAATCCTGAATTAGTCAATCCCTTAGAAATTGCGGCTGATACCCGTTATCTGTTTCAAAAGACGGCAAATGCTTATGCTCAACGGGCAACACCCCGACGTTTATCGGTGATTGTCGGCAAAGATTTTGGTAAAGTGCGCCAAAAATATACTAGCGTTGATCGGCGTGCGATCGGGTTTGTCAGTATGCAGTTCCACTATACGGGTCAAAAATTACTCGAGTGGCTCTCCCCACCGGAACAAAAACTGTGGCTTCCTTATTTAAAGGTAATGGATGACCACATGTATATGCCCCTACAAGCGGCGTATGATGCGGCGGCTAACCATCCCTACAATTCCCAGGCGCTATTAGCCGTGCAGAATCTGTTACCCATCAGCACAAAATTGGCTATTTCCGTGTGCCAACAAGTTTGCCGTCAAAATCCCAATTACGAAACCTACAGTGGTTCGCTGATGAGCAAAAAGGTGAGAATTGCCAGTATCCGCGACGTGGAAATGTTTCAGGTTTATCTGTGTCTGTGTGTCTTAGAAGATGACATTCGGGCGGTGCAGCGAGAATTGTTTCCGTTATGCGTCATGCTTTATCCGCGTCTGCGTGTCGGCTGGCGTTTAGTGCAAGATATGCTGAAAGCGATTGGTTGGGAAATGTACAATCGCCTACCTCCCGAAAATATGGCAACCTTTTTACCCTATCTGCGGACATTAACGGAGATGTTCTCCTGTGACGTGTTTCAAGAGCCAGAATAGCCTTGTAGAGACGTTGCATGCAACGTCTCTACAGTCTGGAAAAGAAGGGTTCTTATAATTTTATCGTTCAGCGTTTAACAAATACAGTTAAGGTGCGTTACGCTTCGCTAACACACCCTACATGTAGAGCTTTTGCTTAAGTCCTAAAATAACTTGGCTTGCGTGAAGAGAAGCGAGTATGACAAATGACGTAGCTTGCTTCTCAAGGGAGCGAGTATGACTAATTACAAAGTAATTACAAAGTAACAGCAACTCCCAAAACTACATCGCTTGAATGATTTCCTGTTTAAGTTAATTCTATCTGGAGTGGCACTAAAAAGTTAGTTTTTAGAGCTTATCTCCCTAGTTTACAATTTTAGGAAATCTCAGCAATTTGTTGAGCGTTGCTGTTACTTGTCAATGAGGAAATAGAGATGAAATTTATCAGTCGGTTTTATACCTCCTAATTTGATTTTTTCAGTTCAACTTCTGTCATTAGTAAGCCTTCAGGCTTCAATTTATAATATAATCACCTTTCCGGGAAAGCACAAGCAAATAACATAGAAGTTTACGTTCAGATGATTAAATGCTGCCATTTATATTACAAACCATTTACGAATCAGGCTCTGTGAACCCAGTGTTCGCGGTAAGTGGTTATCAGACATTGACGGGTTGAAGCGTGCCATAAGCGCCAAATTTCCGTAATTCTACGGTAGCGATCGCACCTCTTTATCTTGCTTAATCTTAAGTAAGTAGAAATACATTTACTAGAAGCGGGCGTTCCCAAGGAAGATATTGTACTGGGTTTTCGCCATCCCAAAATTCGGCAGTATACAGGCTTTGCCGTGGCTTGATTGCAGGATAGTCACTCAATCGAGAATTGCAATTAAGGTGAAGCCTTCGCTACTACCAAGAATGACGCGATCGCGAATCGGTAATACTGCCAACGTTGACTCATCCACCAGTAAATACGCCGACGTTGATGCCAACTGTTGCAGCGTAGTTGTATCCGCCGGAATCACTTGGCGATCGCTATAAAAATCTAAGCTGGGACGCCGATAACCATAAGATGTATAAACCACCGTGTCTGGGGGCGTGTGTTCCTGAATCAACTGGGCGACTGGCTTCACTGCAAAGGCTTCATTTAATTCCCAAACCCAGGATGTAGACATCATTAACAACAACAACGCCACGTAAGTTCCGCCCAATAAAATCGGGATAAATTGGCGATTATGCTGATAAACCTGCCAAGCCGCTAAACCCATTGTTAACGCCACAACCACGCCCATAATAATTAATACAGGCTGCGGATCTGCCAGGATAAAGTAAACACATCCCCCCACCCCTGCAACTGCCATTAACCCTAAAAGCCAAACTAAAACTTGGGGATAATGCTTGCTTTTTGGCCAAAACTGTGCTAAGCACATACCAACAGTTAAGGCAAAAAAGGGATAGAACGGCATAATGTACCAAGGCAACTTGGTTCCCATTAGGGAAATCGCCCCCAGATAGCCAATTGTACCAATTAGTACCAGTTTGCCCCAACTCCTGTAGCGATGATGCCAAGCTAGCGCCAATCCGCCAAACCAAAACAGGAACCAGGGAAAACTGTATTTAAGTAATTCCAGGAAATAATACCAAGGCGCACCCTGATTTCCCTCCACAGACTCCGAGATGCGGTTCAACCCCTGCGCCTGAAAATGTACCTGCCAAAAGGTTTCACCATAATATTGCCACTGAACCACATACCACGCGATCGCAGGTGTACTCCCCAAGAGAATCCCTAGCCAAAAATAGGGACTTTTCAACAGCGCCCATTGTCTATCAGCCAAGAGAAACCCAAACGCGATCGCACCCAACAGGATCACCAAAATTCCTTTCGTTAACGTAATCAATCCCAGGCTAATCCCAATCCCAACCGCCCAACGCTTATCCTGACGCGCTTTCAGCAGACACAATAGCAATAGCAGAAAAAACGACACCACCGTACCATCCAGCATCGCCAGACGACCATGACGCACCACCGGTAGTAACGTCAAGTAAACGCTAGCCGCCAATACAGCCGGGAGACGTTGGGCAAAAACGTCTCGCCCCAACAAATAAAGTAGCGGAACGCTACAGGCGGACAAAAATGCTCCTGGTAGGCGGGTGGTGAATTCTCCAATTCCCCAAAATTTATACGACAGAGCAATTAACCAATCCACTAACGGGGGTTTGAGTAGATAGGGTTCCCCGTAAAGTGTCGGATAAAGCCAGTTCCCGGTGCGGTAAATCTCTCTAGCAATCAGGGCGCGAGTCCCTTCATCCCAATCTCGTAGCGGTACATTCCCTAGAGAAATACTTCCCAGGAAAAAGGCGGCTAAGGAAAAACCGATTAGCCAATGGTTGTTAGTGAAATTCAGTCGTAGTTTTGCCATTTATCATTGGTTCTTTGTCATTTATTTTTACCCAATGACCAATGATGGCGGTGAAGTGGCTTTCTGAGCATCCTAGTGCAGGACGGTAGAAGGGGAAGAAATTTTACTGGTGGTTTCGCCAAGCGGTACGAGTACCGCTCTCGCCGTGAGCAAGATGCTCACACTACAGTTAAAAGCGGGATGCACCCTTTGCACTCCAACTTAATTGGAATGTAATTGGAATGTCACTGACTGGTATGCTGGTGGGTTGAGCGAAGTCGAAACCCACCCTACGATAGATAAAGGGTTTTGGCGCTCCCCAAATCCTTATTTCAATGCTATTCAACTTAATTGACAAATCGTAACATTATTAACTAAACGGTTCGCCAATTCCCTATATTTATGATGGAGGTGGCGAGTTGTGTCTGATGACGACTCTATCTATCTCTATACCGTGATCCTGAATCTTGAAAGGCTTCAGTAATTATTAAATGTTTTTCGGGCATCTAACAGTTCTAGATAAGATATTGGCACGACGATGGGCCACAGGATAGTAGCAATAAGCAAAATCACCCAAGAGGAAAATTTCTCGTTTTGGGACAGGCTGTCATCATGTTGCATAAAATCTAACCATCGGCTGAAGAAAATCGGCAACATGATTACGTAAAATGCGATGGCTCCGATAAAAACTGTTTCCCACATAAATAACCTCAGTAGATTGAAAATTCGGTGGTGAATGATTCCACGATAGAGAGCGTTGTTGTCTATTCGTCACTGTGACCCGAAGGTATAAAAAAAGGATAATATCCTAGATGAAAGATCTACACTTGACGCAAGCGTTTAAACTTTTGTCAAATGAGTCTGCCTAATTGACGTTTCCTGATCAAGTTGCTCTTTATCAGTGAAATAATAATACTGACCTACTAGATCTAAGGCAAGTTGTTGAGCGTGATATTGTTACAAAACTCAACAACAATATCTATCTCTAGAATGGTCTTCATTCTATACTATTCTAGTATTGAAAAAAAATTGTGGTTGGGGATAACCTGATAATTCGTGCAGTGTTATCCGCCCTAGTGGGCTGTCAAGGCAGACTGGTGTTGACAAAGCCTTTACCCGGACTCAGCTTCACTCGGCAGAGGCTTGTGCCTGCTTCACCACCTGAGTAATCGAACTCAATCCTTGTTCTTCCAACTTTCTTAACAATCCCTGCATGATTCGCCGTGCCATCCAGGGTCCTTCATAGACTAATCCCGTGTACACTTGAATCAAGCTGGCTCCGGCGGTGAGCTTTTCCCACGCATCCTCGGCGGTAAAAATTCCCCCCACACCGATAATCGGTAATTTCCCTTGGGTTTGCTGGTGAATAAACCGAATCACTTTTGTTGAACGTTCCCGCAGTGGCGCACCACTAATTCCGCCAGCTTCTTCAGTCACGGGTTTGCCTGTGGCGGCGATGACTTGGGTTTTCAGGATATCCCGACGAATTGTTGTATTGGTCGCCACAATCCCCGCAAGCTGATAGGTTTGAGCTAAATCAACAACATCCGCGATCGCCTCCCACTCCAAATCCGGTGCAATCTTGACTAAAAGCGGCTTTTGTCCTTGATTATCCTGTTGCAACGTCTCCAAAATGATTCGCAGTTGTTCAGCATCTTGTAGCGATCGCAATCCGGGTGTATTCGGTGAACTTACGTTAACCACAAAATAATCACCCCAAGGCTTAAGCAGGCGGAAACTGGTTAAATAGTCAGTAGCGGCATCTTCTAAGGGTGTTACCTTAGACTTACCCAGATTGATCCCCAAGGGGATCGGCTCAAACGGCTGAGGTGCGATCGCAGATAATCGGTCTGCCAACGCTTGCGCCCCTCGATTATTAAACCCCATACGGTTGAGAACAGCTCTATCTTGGAGTAAACGAAACAACCGGGGTTGGGGGTTTCCGGGTTGGGCGTGACTGGTAACGGTTCCCAGTTCAGCAAAGCCAAACCCAAAGATACGCCAAATTCGAGCCGCTACCCCATCTTTATCAAATCCGGCGGCTAAACCTAGAGGATTGGGGAATTTCAGTCCCCATAAGGTTTGTTCTAAGCGAACATCGCTCAGGCAAAAGGCTTGGTGCAATTGAGAGGAAAGCCAAGGAGTTGAGGAGGATTTGGATGTACGATCTAGCCAACCTAACAAATGCATTGTCTGTTCGTGCGCCCACTCCGGGTCTGCTTTTAACAGCGAAAATAGAATTGGGCGAATGGCAGATTGATAAATATCAGTCATTGGTTATTTGTCCTTTGTCATTCGTCATTCGTCATTTGTCATTCGTCATTTGTCATTCGTCATTCGTCAGGGAAAAGGGAACACCTCGGCTTACTTCGGCTTACCTCGGCTTCGCTCGGTAATACGCTCAGTAACACGCTCGGTGTGTAACAGGGAACAGGGAAAAGTGTAAGGTAGAGTTTTGAGTTAACTCACGACTTCCCTATCTCACCCAACTTCCCTATCTCCCCCATCTCCCCCATCTCCCCCATCTTCCCCATCTTCCCCATCTCCCCCATCTTCCCCAGCTCCCCCAGCTTCCCCATCTCCCGTTCCCCGTTCCCTGTTCCCTGTTCCCTGATAATTAATTATGGGTCAGCAAAATCTACCATCCCAAAACGATCATCCATTCCTTGCCCTAGGACGAGTGCTGGAGACATTGCGGGAAGAGGACAATGCTGAGGTGTTGATCGAAACTACTCTAAATTACCTGCAAACCGAGTTTGATTACCACCTGATCTGGATTGGGCTTTATGATCGCTTGGATCATCGCTTATTTGGTAAAGGGGGTATTGCTCCCACGGGTGATACCGATTTTTTGAAGCACCGATACAACCTGCAACCGGGTGATCTGTTAGAACAAATCGTGATTCAACAGCGCCCAATCACCGTTCCCGATATTCAGCAAGAAATCCGGGCGGGAGAATGGCGACGAATTGCTACCAATTTAGGGATTCAGGGAACATTGCTGTTTCCCTTACGCGCCAAGGATCAATGTTTTGGTGTCACCTTGTTGGGTTCACATCAATGGGGTATCTCTGCCACACCTAGGGACACCGCCCATTTATCCATGGTGTTGGGTGGATTAGCGGCGGCGCTACATGAAATAGAGGTCAATTGGCAACAATCGGCAATCAAACGCCCTGATAAACCCCTGTTTCAAGCCCTCGATGAGCTGATCAAATTGCCCAAGCTGGTTCAGCGTTTGGATAAATTGGTGGCGATGACTCAAGAGTTTATTACGCCGACGCGCACTAATATTTATTGGTATCATCCGCAGCAACGCTATTTCTGGCATCGGGTGGGTAATCGTCAATCTCTCCGCAGTGTTGTTGGGTTACGCAACTCCAAAGCGGGTCTTACTGTTGCTGAAGCCAGTGACTTTTATCAGGCGTTAAAGGTAGGTCAGTTAGTCACCATTGGCAGCAGTAGAAGCCAACTCAAGACAGAAACCACAGAACATATCCTACATCGACTACGAACTCGTTCGTTGATGGCAGCCCCGATTCAAATTCAAGGGGAATTGTTGGGTTTTCTGTCGGTGGAAGAAGACGATCCGCGAATTTGGGAACGGGCAGAACGGAACTATATTTTAGCTACCGCTCAATTAGTGGCGCTGGTGGTGAGTGGTGAGGAATTAGACACCCAAGTTCAGGTAAGAATCAAGGATAGCCAGGTGCTAGCAAGGATCGCTCAAGCGATCGCCTATCGTCCCACGCCTGAAGCCGCCCTGAATGAGTCGGGGAAGCTGATTTGCCAGCATCTGAATACGGATCGATTGGTAATCCTGCAACCCGATCAGTCGGGTCAATTCACTGTTGTGTTTAGCCGACAACCGTCGAATCGCCGTCCTTGTCCCTCACCCTTACCCCCCCTGGATGATCAGGATCAGCAGTGGTTGAGGGGACGAAAAAAAATGGAGGTGATTGAAGATATTGAGGCGGATGGGTTACTCCTTTCCTGGCGGGAGACGTTCACGCAACTGAATCTGCGATCGCTCCTGATTGAGTCTTTATCCTATCCAGCACATTCCCCTAAACAACCGAGTTTCCTATTTTTGATTGGGCATGAGAGTCCGCGAACGTGGAACTCGAATGAACGGGATTTTGTGAAAACTGTAGCCCAACTCATCCATCTGTTGCTAACGCTATCGGGTGAGTTAGATAACGCCAAACGTTCATTTTGGGCGCATCAAACCCTACAGTCTGGTCTATCCATGCTCCACTCAGCCCCGAAAGATCCGGTGCGCTTTGAACGGGCTTGGATTAATTATGTGGCAAAGTTGCTGGAATGTCCGCTGGTGGCGCTGCTTACTTGGACTCCCCAAATTGCTTGGGCGACGGTATCCACGGTGGCGGTTACGGATTCGCGTTTTGCTCTTCCTCCCGATTTAACCATTTCGGTGGCAACAAATCCCCTGATTCACCAGGCTCTAGCTACCCCCCATTTCTGCTGCTTTGCGGTGAAGGATCTGCCAGACTCGATTCGTCAATGGTTTAAGAGTCCCGATATTGGTCAAATTTTGGTGATTGCCTTACATCAGGATACCACCTCAGCCACGGGACTGATCCTGATTGCGGATCACCAGGAACGAACTTGGTATGAAGGTTTGTTATCGGTACTGGAAATCTTAACCCAACAGTTTACTGACTTGCGTGACTATCGGTATCGCCTAATGCAACAAACCCAAGAGCGGGAAAATTTGCAAGCTCTCAACTGGTACAAACACCGATGCTTGGAGAAATTGTATCAGTCTGTGCAGGAGATGAATAATTCGTTACTCTTATTAGACTCTCAGACATACTCTCCGGTGGAAGCCACACAGCAGATTACCAATTCGGCGTTACAAAAGATGCGTCGTCAGCAACTGCTGCACAAGTTAGAAGCCGTTCTAGCGGGGATGACTCCGATCCTCAAGCAAGAACAGTGGCAACTCAGGACGACGCTACGCCCGATCAAGTTGGCAACGTTGTTGAAGCGATCGCTGCGACAGGTGGAACCCTTTTATAATCAGCGTCAACTGGTTCTGAATATGCACAATGTCAGTCAGTTTACCATTTATGGGGATTACCTGAAGCTAGAATGCATTGTGTTGGAGTTATTGCTCACGATTGGTTTACAATCCCGTGCTGGACGTTGGATTCATTTGTGGTGCTGTCCCTTGCGTTCGGATACTAAGCCCAGGCTGCGCTCAAGTTCACCTTATCCGTTACTCGAGTTACTGATTTCTCAAAGCAATTCTTTGGAGGAGTGTCAGCAGATTCTCACCGCTTCACCGAGAAAATCTCTGCATAGCTTAAATATGAGAATTTGTCAACAGATTTTGCGGAGTTGGGGAGGCGATCTGCATTTTTACCAAACCCAAGTCCATGATTATTTGATCCGGTTGCTATTGCCATTGGAACAGAAGCAGAGGTAAATCTGGCACGATTTTGGCTTGGCGATCGTGAAATTTATACCAAGTTAAAGTTTACCAATAAGTAAACTAATTTATGTTTCCTTAAAAAGCCAAGTATAGCGCTACGCGCTAGGCAATGGGCAATAGGCAAGCTCCCTTAGATCGTAGTGATATAATCTAAATATAATTAGTTTTACAATTCAATCATTAAAAAGCGATGACTCTAAGATTTATTAGCCCAAAGACTGATTTTGCTTTCAAAAAGATATTTGGATCAACAGACAGCAAAGATATCCTGATTAGCTTTTTAAATGCCTTAATTTATGAAGCCAATCCTGTGATTCAGGATTTAGAAATAATTGACCCCTATAATCCTAGAGAGGTGGTGGATCTCAAAGACAGCTATCTGGATGTCAAAGCCTTACTGGATAATGGCTCAACCGTGCTAATTGAAATGCAAGTCCTCAACCTAGCCTTCTTCGAGAAGCGGGTCATTTATAACCTGACCAAAACTTATGGAAATCAGCTAAAATATGGCGAAGGATATTCGTACCTGAAACCGGTCATTGCCTTAACAATTACCGACTTTCTCATGTTTGATCAGACACAACGGTATCTGACCCGGTTTAGCTTAAAGGAAAACCAGGAATTGTTTGATTATCCTGATCCAGAAATCGAGTTAATTTTTGTAGAATTACCCAAATTCACGAAAACGCTGGATCAACTAGAGAGTTTAACAGATAAATGGATTTATTTTATTAAAGAGGCTCCCAGTTTGGAGGTAATTCCCCCAACATTTAGCCAATTTC
>NZ_JAVJQN010000245.1:0-27612 GCF_040218245.1 Coleofasciculus sp. E1-EBD-02
AACTAGCGACGCATTTGTAGGTATCGTGACCTTGAAAACGTAGACCTCGAAAGTCTGAGGCTGGTCATGTTGTGGCTTGTATCCCGCTCGAAGAGTCGGGCAGTCTACAAGCCCCTGCCTTTAGGCATGGGGTTCATGACCGAAACAGTTGCTTGAGAACATCCAAGCGGGGGATATCCCAATAATCGATATGGGAAGAAATTAGTCCATCTGCATTTAGACGTAATTCGCTCCAACCGGGTATAGAAATTCGCGGTTTCCAGGGGAGGGGTGTAGTCCAGCTTAAAGTCCAGCGCGTTTTGATGGTATCGCCGGATTGGGAAATGTCGTGCAGGTCAAGTTGGGGATTGATGAACCAGGTTTGGATAAATCCCAGCATTTGTTTGTAGCGATCAAGTCCCCGGAACTCGTTGAGGGGGTCTTTGAAAAAGACATTGTTGGCGTAGATGCTGTAGGTTTGGTCAACGGGGAAGCGTTGATAGTCCTGTTTGAGGATTTCAATAATGTCTCTATTTGTCATTTATTATCGCTGATATGTTATTTTTTTAACGATACCATACGTAGTCGGACACAATTCAACTTAAGCGTGAGGACAAGGGAATAGGGAACAGGGAACAGGTAGGATTTGATCTGAGTCCAGCGCCCTGAATGTATATCCAGGTAATTCCGATAATAGTAAACTCATCCCACTGAATCTTTGATGTGGAATGAGTTTAAAAGTTGACTAAAGATTTATTTAGGGAGTCGTGCCAAAAATTTGTTCCTTGAAAGAGTTTACCTGTAAAGCTAAGTCTTGACGGTTGGCAGCACTGAGCAAATAGCGGCAAATAAACCAACTTACATAAGCAATGCCAATTATCTCTAGGAATAAGCCTAAGAAGGGAATCGTATTAATCGCATTCAGGACAGCCAGACTTAGCTTGAGACTGGTTAGGGCAGCTATAATCCAAGCAACCGCGATAAAAATTTGCTTGGTGTTCGTAACTCGGTTGTTTAGGTGATCAGAGAGAGTCTCTATCGTCAATTGACATGTACCCTGTAGAAAGGCTTAGTCTTCTACAATGTCTAAGTATTGAATGAGCGCACTCAAGGCATGTTGTACATAATCAATGCGTAATTCAGTCACACGACGATTAAACTTTTTTGCATCAGGAGTATCTGCGGCGATTTGGTTTACAGCTCTGGGAAAGGCTCCAAGGAAGTTTCCCTCTTTAACCTGAACGCGGAGTAAAAAGTTGATACCAGGCGGTACAGCAGACTGAATACGCTGACGTATTTCCTGATTAGCCGGGAGGAACATCAGAGCCGCTTGCAATCCTTCTAAACGGGTTGCGGTGGGAGTGACTTTACCCTGTTTGGAAAAGCCGCCATTATAGTTAGGGTGCTGAGGATTTCTAATTCGCTCGGTTAGTATTGTTTCGCAAATCTGAATGGCATGGTTGATTAACAATTCTTTCGATACAGGTAATTCTTTCTCATTGGTTAGCGAGAGTAGTTGAGCCGTCGCCAGTAACGCCCAATGGTCAGCCGGGATGTTGGTTTGCGCTTCACGAGTGTGAGCAAGATAGGCTAAGGCTTTAGCCGCCGCATTGAGCCAAATCTGAGACTGATCCTGTTCATAAAGCATCGCCAGCCCTAAAGCTGCCTCACCAGGATAATAAAGGGATTGCCACTGATCCCAACGCCCTCCCTGAGAGGGGATGTATTTTGAGTAAAAACTGCCATCTTCTTTTTGCATATAAACCAGGAATTGCCCTAACTTTTGCAAATCTGAGCGGGCGGTAAATCCGGGCTGAATTTTCTCCATACTTAATAAAGCGACTAAACCCAGACCTGTACCTCCTAGCTTGACTTGGAGAGGATTTCCGCTGTGATTTACCTGGGGTTCTGACCAGACGGCTAGCAGATTATTCTGATTCGGTAGAGGATAAATGGGTTGATCTCGCAGATATTGACTGGCTTTTTCTAAGACAGAACGTACCTGGGGAGTAGGGTGTCGCTGATAATACAGGGTTAGGGCGTAGATTGTGCCAGCATGACGGAGAATATTATATTTTTCCTTAACCTTCACGGCAGGATTCATGTTCAGGCGATACTCAAACCTGCCATCGTCTTTTATCTGCTGAACGAGATAGTGGGCGGCTTGGTTGGTCGCGATTTGAATAGTATTAATGTCTAGAATAGTGTTTCCTTTAATTAATGGCGAACATAAGGATCAATAAACAACTTAAGAGGGTAACGAGAGTGAAATTGACTTGCTTTCTCAAGAGAAAAACGAAACGTTGCCAATACTACATGGTTAGACCTATTTTAGGGTCTGCTGATAAGTATTGTGGGGGGGTAAGGAGCAGGGGAAGCAGAGGGAGCAGGGGGAGCTTCGTCCCTTCACTAGGATTAACCCTAGGTCTGGTGTCAAGTTACTTACACAAATCTTAATGGAAAAACCTAGCTGTCAATCATTGCGATCGCGAATCGCTATCATCGATTAGTTCTGCTACTGCAAATCATTATAGCCAGAATAATCAAAAACGGAATAACATACCATTAGTCATTCCCACTTTTCAACTATGACGTTCTATCGCTGGCTGCCTATCTTTTCCACCCTGATTTACCTCATTGCCCCAATCTCCAATCCAGCAACGGCACAATCATCCTCACCGTCTGAAAATAGCTGTCCAGCACCTGCCCTTTCGCGCTTGCAGAAACACAAAGTCGCGCCGGGTGAAACATTAGATAGTATTGCTGAACGATACAGTCTGATCCCAGAAACCTTAGCAGAACTCAATCCTAGCTTGTCAGGGAAATCCATGCCCGTGGGTCGAGAGATTCTGATTCCTCCCTTTAATGGAATTCAGGTGCAAGTTCCGGCGGGGGCTAGCTGGCAAGACTTAGCGGAGGCGTATGGTATCCGTGCTGATATTTTATTTGAGGTCAATGGCTGTGCGCTACAACCGCCAGGAGTTGTTTTTGTCTCAGGGGTGAATTGGGTACTGGCAAATCGCAAGCCTGTGGAAAACTATACTGGATTTCCTGGTTATCCCTTGCCCGCATTAGCGCCCATGGGGTTTAATTACGGTTGGCATCAAAATGGCGATGGACAAACTCAGTTTCACAGTGGTATTGATCTATTGGCAGACCCTGGAACCACGGTCTTAGCGGTGGATTCGGGTACAGTTGCCTTTGCGGGTCAACAGGGAACCTATGGTAATTTAGTCGTGATTAATCACCAAGGTGGACGCCAAACCCGGTATGCTCATTTAAGTCGTCTTTCGGTGAGAACGGGTCAACGGATCAAACCGGGAACACCCTTAGGGGCGGTGGGTACTACAGGAAGTCCGGACATTGACCAACCTCATTTGCATTTTGAAGTTCGCTTCAATGCGCCTGCGGGTTGGGTAGCGCAAGACCCAGAGTTACATTTCATGAACCCCGCCCTACTTCGTGAGGACGGGGATTGGTAGAGATAACCTGCCAGTAGAGACCTTCCATGGACGGTCTGTACATGAATAGGGCATGAGTTGATAAGGGATAATCACAACAAGAGCGCTTCTCTAGCTTGGCTTAAATGTAGGTTCAGGAATCTCTGAACACCCTCTAAATCCAGGACACACCCTTACCAATGCCTTAAGAGACGCAAACATTTTACACGAGTGGATTATCTCTATGAATCGTGTTCGGTGTAGTTAGCAAAGAAGGAAAGCCACTAATGCCCACTAAACCATCTAGGGCTAGACGATGGGTCAAAGAAGGCAAAGCAGTTGGGAAGTGGTCGGACTTGGGCATCTATTACGTTCAACTCATATGTGGGGAGGGATAGCGAACACGTTGACGGCAAGACCGCTCAATGATGAATGATGGATGATGCGTGATATCATGTCCGGTTGAATACTTAACAAGATCAAAGGGACTAATAACTGGCGAGAAGGACATGATATGACAAATGACGAAATTTATCATACCATTGCGGTGCAGTGGAGCCTTATTACTGTCGGTGGGTACAGTCAGCTTCTTGTGCGGTATGGGTTATGGTGTTGTCCAAAGCTATCCTGAACCCCCACCGGAACCGATCATTCAACCTCAATCGGATATCCCCACAGAACCCCCGCCGCCGAATGTGACGGTTCAGATTAAAGCCGTGGGTGATATTATTCCGGGTACAAATTATCCTCAGAATAAACTGCATCCCAATAAAGCGGTTCTTTTTCAAGCCGTTCAACCCAGCCTGCAAGGTGCTGATTTATTATTTGGTAATTATGAGAGTACTTTAACGAATTATCCCTATTCTGCTAAGTCGATAGGGGGATTAATTATCGCCTTTCGCACGCCGCCTGATTATGCCTCTTTGTTAAAAGAGGTGGGCTTTGATATTATGAGCGTTGCCAACAACCATTCTTATGATTTCTCACGTCAAGGATTTGCAGATACTATTAATAATTTGGAACAGGCTGGAGTTAAAGCATTAGGCGAAAAGAATCAAATTTTATATGCTAACATCAATGATCTATGGATTGCCTGGATTGGTTTTAGTTATTTTAATTATCACAATTCGTTGAATGATTTGCCTGCCGCTATAGCATTAGTGGAAGAAGCCAGTCAAAATGCCCATATCGTGATTATTTCCGTTCATGCAGGGGCGGAAGGCACTGGGGCGATGCACGTTCGCAATCAAACGGAGTATTTTTTTGGCGAAAATCGCGGCAATTTGGTTAAGTTTTCCCAGACGATGATTGACCACGGCGCTGATTTAATTCTCGGACATGGACCTCATGTTCCGAGAGCCTTAGAACTGTATAAGGGAAAGTTAATTGCCTATTCTTTGGGCAATTTTATGGGGTATCGGACTCTCTCGACTCAAGCTCAATTGGCGTATTCTTTGGTATTGGAGGTAGAGTTGGATAACCAGGGTGATTTGGTTTCGGGTCAAATCATTCCAATTATGTTAAATCATCAGGGGATTCCTTATCCGGATTCCCAAGGGCGCACGATTCGGCTGATGCGCCAGCTTACTCAGAGTGATTTTCCTAATACTCCTTTACAGATTGATTCAACGGGTAAAATTATTCCCCAGTAATTGTCATTGGTCATTGGTCATTGGTCATTGGTCATTGGTCAAATAATTATTCGACTTGGAAAGGGCGGGTTTAGTTACATCATGGTCAAACACAAAGGATTATAGTGAAACCCGCCCCTACAAATTAAAAAACTCACGCGCCAGGTTTCCTCGAAGGTCGTGAAGGGTCAAAACTATTTCATTCTTCATCCTTTTTTTGACTCGAATCTTTCCCTTCAGAGAATCGTTCTTTGAGTTTATCACCAGCGGCTTTGGCTTGGTCGGTGAGATTATCTGTAACTTGGGGAACACCTTGTTTTAGGGATTCTACATGCTGAAGGGTTTTCTTGTAGTCATTGCGAATAAATTCTGCGGCTTGACTCATGCGTTCATGGACGCCTTCGGTATATTTCTCACTGTTTTTTACTGCCGCCTCTAGCACAATAATTCGCTTTTTCCCCACACTAGAAACGGCAGCGGGTGCAAGGGTATAAATCCCGTCAATGATTCCTTGCCAACCACTGGAGGAATATAAGTAATTCACGACGGCTCCGGTTTCGGGTTCAATTATATAATCAACCAGTTTGCCGACTTTGTTTCCAGCATCTGTCCAGACTTCTACACCAATGCGAGACTCGAGGGGTTCAGTGGTTTCCGAAGCGGTTTCTTCCTTAAGGCTGTTGACAAGAATGCTATCGCTGCCAATAGTATTGACTTGTTCCCAGGTAAAGTGGTGTTTTTTGCCGCCGAGAAAGCCGGATTTGCAGGTTAACCCAACTACGCGGTGGGCTTGCAAATCAAGCCATAGCTGTGTCACTCGACCGACTTCTTCAGCGGTATGACGATTTAAGACTAATCGGTTTAGGAGTTCGCTTTGCTTGAGAACTTCGGCTTTTGCGGACATCAGACACCTCGCTTGGGCTATTCTTGAGACAATGTGACTTGCTGTTCGATCAAGTGCTTTGTGTTGTGTATTTAAATTTTAGCTGACAACGGATGCGATTATTTTTAATTTTAGCGGTTGTTATCGCCATCTTAGCAATTATTTTTGCATTGCAAAATGCTGTGCCTATCGCCGTTACTTTAGTGATTTGGCGAGTCGAGATATCTTTGGCGTTAGTTCTCGTCTTAACGCTAGGGGTTGGCGTTGTGGTGGGATTATTGGTATCAGTACCATCCCTGATGCGGCAAAATTGGAAACTTGCTCATCAGAAGCGACACAACAAAGACTTAGAGAAAGAATTAAATGAGCAAACTCAGCAACTGGCGAATCAGCAAAAACGGATTGAATATCTGGAAAATAGTTTAAAGTTTAATCTGGATTCTTCTGAATCAACTGATCGGGATGTAAATGCATAGGCTATTTATGGACTTTGCTGGCGAATGTTACTGGCATAGCGTCAAATCCAATAAATTGGTCGGGATCTGGAAAACCTCTCTCCAAACCTCTCTCCTACAAGGAGAGAGGCTTTGAATTCTCCCCCTTCCGTGCAAAAAAAGCGAAGCAACATCTGGTCTCCCCCGCATAGAAAAAAGCGAAGCATTCGCTGGCTTCCCCCTTTTGAAGGGGGACGGGAGGGGGATCTACAAGGGGGACGGAAGGGGGATCAAAAGGGAAGAGGGGGATCTAAAAGGGAAGGGGGCTAGGGTATCGATTTTTCTAGATGGCGTGAAAAGTCAGACAGAGAATAGGTGATGCGATCGCGGTATAAGTCTCTTGTGCCTTTTACTTTTCCTTGAACAGCGAGTTAAACTGGGCTTTAAGCGATGGCATATCGGCGATTCGTGACACCAGTACACTGGCGTTCCCAGCATCCTCTAGACGATCTTTCCAATAGCGAATCCGATCCGGGTGATTCATCCAGAATTGAATCACGGTGTCCACCGCTCTATCCATATTCCATCCCTTCTGAGTGGGAACGGTTTCAACCGATTCTAAGAAGGCATCCAAGGTACATTGATAGGTTCCCAAATATTCAACGCCTGGGGGAGTTACTTTTTCACCGATCCGCTGTTGATGATTAAAAAAGTCCAGGATAGGCGAAACGCCAAGGATATCAAATGTATAGTTCATGGAATTTAGCCTCTATATTTACAAGCGTTATCCCCAAGTTTAATCAAATAAATTGATTCTAGATTATCATCGTGAACAGTTTTATGAAAATTTTATTTAACGGTCGAGGGTAAGTTAAAGTAAGTCGTAAAATTAGCACTCTATGCCATTGAGTGCTAATCAAAACCAGAACAAATTCGGTAGTTTAGCAACAACTGAAAGAGTCAATGAGCAGCAAAACCTTAACGATTCAAGTGATGGTGCTATCAAACATCGCCGCTGATGACAAATGACAAATGACAAATGACAAATGACGAATGACCAATAACTAAAATGAACATACTCCTGGCGGGTCACTATCAAATCATCAAATACTTAGGCGGTGGCGGTTTCGGTCAAACGTTTCTGGCTAGAGATAGCCATTTACCGGGGAATCCCTGGTGTGTGGTTAAGCAACTCAAACCTCAGCTAAACCAGCCGCAAGCCTTGGAAACGGCAAAACGCTTATTTGAACGGGAGGCGCAAACCCTGTATCGCTTGGGAACCCACGACCAAATCCCCCGATTGCTGGCGCACTTTGAGCAAGATGAGGAGTTTTACTTGGTGCAGGAGTTTGTCGAGGGTCAACCCCTGAACCAAGAATTTGCTCTGGGTCAAAAAATCACTGAATCAGAAGCGATCGCACTGCTTAACGATATCTTACAGGTCTTAGCCTTTGTTCACCAACAGCAGGTGATTCACCGCGACATTAAACCCGCCAACTTGATTCGCCGCCGCCGCGATCGCAAAGTTGTGTTGATTGATTTTGGTGTGGTCAAAGCTGTGAGTACGCCCGCCTCTAACCTTTATGGCGCAACCAGTATCACCGTAGCCGTGGGTTCTCCCGGTTATATGCCCAGTGAACAACAAGCGGGTCAACCTTATTTTAGTAGCGACATCTACGCGGTGGGAATGGTGGTGTTGCAAGCCTTAACCGGATTCAGTCCCACCAGTAAGCAAACCTCTCAGAGACTCCCTCGTGATCAGTATGGAGAATTTTCTTGCACCTTACTGCGCGATCGCATGACGATTCATCCCGGTTTAGCCGCTATTCTAGATAAGATGGTGCGCTATGACTATCGACAGCGATATCGAGACGCTAGCGAAGCCTTGCAAGCCCTAGACCAATTCCGCCAAGATACCCAAGGCGATGAACCCATCACTCATCCGCAAACCCTGGTTGTCCCCACCACTCATCCTCAATCACCCATCACTGATCACCAAACCCCCACATTACCCCTTTCCTCACCTCAAACGCTAGATGAACCCGAAGGACAGGTAAGTTTGAATTCTAGCTTTTACGTCGAGCGTCCTCCCGTAGAATCAGACTGTTATGATGCTATTCTCAAACCCGGTGCTTTAATTCGGGTAAAAGCGCCGCGACAAATGGGTAAAAGTTCATTACTCTCACGGATTCTCAACTATGCCAGTCAGCAAGGCTATCGCACCGTTTGCCTGAATTTTCAATCGGCTGATGCAGAGTTTCTCACCAGTTTAGATCAATTTTTACAATGGTTTTGTGCCAGTGTGAGCTGGAATTTAGGCTTAGACGATCGCTTAGACACCTATTGGCGAGGAATTTTAGGCAGTAAGAATAAATGTACCGATTATTTTCAACGCTATTTATTATCCCAAACCACTCGTCCTTTAGTATTGGGATTAGATGAAGTGGATCAAATCTTCCAATATCCAGACATCGCCACAGACTTTTTTGGACTGTTGCGAGCATGGCATGAACAGGGGAAGAACCAGGCAATTTGGCAGCGCCTGCGATTGGTGTTTGTCCATTCTAAAGAAGTTTATATTCCACTGAATATTAATCAATCCCCTTTTAATGTTGGCATACCGATTGAACTCCCAGAAATGAATCCGGTACAAGTCTGGGATTTAGTCCAGCGCCATTCTCTAGATTGGCAACCCAACCAGGTGGAGGAACTGATGAGTATGACTGGAGGACATCCCTATCTGGTGCGAGTCGCACTTTATCAAATTGCTCGCGGGAAGATGACAGTGGAAAAACTGCTACAAGTTGCACCAACAGAAGAAGGACCCTTCTATGACCATTTACGTCGCCATTTATTAAATTTAGAAGAAAATGCCGAATTGGTGGCAGCGATTCAGCAAGTTGTGGCGGCGAATCAGCCTGTTGAAATTAAAGCCGCCGCTGCGTTTAAATTACGCAGTATGGGACTGGTGAAGTTTCAGGGAAACGCTGTCACGCCGTTATGTCAGATGTATCGCCACTATTTTCGCGATCGGCTCAGGAGTTCATAAGCCAGGAATTGGCTGCACCCTGGTTTTTCCAGGATGGGTCTAGACATCCCTGGAGGAAGCCGATAAAATTCAAGCGGACGAAAAACCGCAACAGGCAGATTTGTTGGGGCGGGTTGGTGAACAGCCGGGTCAACTTCAGTAAGCCAAAACCTTTGCCAATTCTTTCCTCCAGCAACCCAGGTAGCCTGCGATACTTACCTATCCCACTTATTGTTAGCAATTATTTACATTTGGTGTATAATTTTATCCAATCTTGTCATATCCTTTATGATAGTCAGAACAATTTAGGGTAGCAACCTGCTGCAATCAGTGAGTAATCTCCGGTCGATCAGCAAGTCGAGACGTACCCTTCCCTTGTCTCCGCCGATAAACGCGTGGTTGTCTTTATTAATAGTTTATTAGGATTTTTTATACTATGGAAGTCTCTGAAAAAAAGAACATAAATAAGGTTTTAGCTATTGTTAAAAGTATTTGTTACTTGTTATTGCTCAGTTTTATTTTCTGCTTCGGGAATGTTCAAGCGGCATTAGCTCATACTCCACACGATGATATTTATCAGGTAGAATTATCTCCCACCTATGACCAAGATGAAGCCTTGTACATTATAGTCAGAGGCATCTATTTGAAATCAACCGATGGGGGTCAGAGCTGGAAGAGAATCGTGAGAGGTTTGGATAATATTAATAACTTAGCGGCGTTATCCACCTATGCTCAAACTAATAAAACTCTCTTTTTATCATCATTTGGAGATGGGATTTACAAATCAGACGATGCCGGAGAGTCCTGGATAAAAACTAACAAGGGATTGGATAGCTTAGATATTGACTTAATTTCTATATCTCCTCACGATGCTGACGTTGTCTTAGCTACTGGTAGTCAAAAAGGACTCTATAAAACTAATAACGGTGGTGAAGATTGGCAGAAAGTGATAGAGAACGATAAAATTACGGCGATCGCTTTTTTGCCGGAAAATAAAAATAAAGTTATTATCGGTAATAATCAAGGAAAACTTAACTTGTCTAGCGATGGAGGCGAATCTTGGCAGCAACTTGCTAATTTCCGCCAAAGTGGTGCAGTAACTGCTATCGCATTTTCTCCTAATTTTTCTTCAGACCTTACTTTTTTTGTAGGAACGGAAAAAGCGGGAATTTACAAAACGGTGGATCAGGGTCAGTCTTTTTTAAACGTCAATCAAGGACTTTCAGATCCCTTGATTAAGGATATAGCTGTTGTATCGGATAGTCAAAATAATTTGACTTTATTAGCTTCCGCCGGAAATCAAGGAATTTTTCGCTCGAAAAATGGGGGAAAAACTTGGGAGAAATACAGTCAAAGTCTGACTAAAGATGTTCAAGCCGATTCACCAAGTTTTGAGGATAGAGATCATTTCAGTTATTTGAGAATTTCGCCAAATTTTACTGAAGATAAAACAGTATTTTTGGCGGGATTTAATGGGCTGTTTAAATCGACAGATGGGGGTCGGGTTTGGCAAGAGCTAGAAACATTGTCTCCTCGAACGATTATCGCCTTAGACGTATCACCAGATTATCAGAATGATTCGACAATTGCTATCGCGGCTTACAATAAGGAGGCGTATATCAGCAACGATCAAGGAAATAGCTGGCGTCCAATTAACAAAGGTTTAACTATTCCTCGTTACAAAAAAGATTTAGCCAACCCAATTTTCATAGAAGTCCCCCGTTTTTACGAAATTATGTTTTCTCCCAATTATCGTAATGACAAAACTCTATTTGCTGTTTTGGCTTATAAAGTTTTAAAGTCTACAGATGGAGGAAACAATTGGGATTTAATTCCTATAAAAACAGTATCTGGCTATTCAACGAGGGGAATGACTATGGCTATTTCAGCGGATTTTGTTAAAGATAAAACAGTTTATTTAGCTACTAAATATGGCGGACTTATTTACAAATCAACGAACGGAGGTAAAAACTTTTCGGTCGCAGGTAAGATAGATCATGCCCTAAATGCTTTGGTAATTTCTCCCAATTTTTCATCGGATCAAACTCTTTATGCATCAAGTCCTGACGGGATTTACCAAACCGTTGATGGGGGGGCTACTTGGGAATTAACAACGGATAGTCCTGAGTTAGGAGATAAAACGTGGTCACAGTTAGCGATTTCCCCGAATTATCAGGCTGATCAAACGGTTATAGCCGGGAGTGATAAAGGTCTCTTCAAAACTAAAGATGCAGGAACAACGTGGGAAAAAATAGTCGGTTCTGCTTACGGCGGTAACGGCTATGTAGAAGCAATAGCTTTTTCACCCAACTTTAAAAACGATCAAACCTTCCTGGTTACTATTCGAGGAAAAGGAGTCTTTAAAACTGTTAATGGTGGGGAAACATTTAGTCAGATTGATGCTCTGATCGAGCAAAACCATTCATTGTCACCTCTACTCACCATATCCACTTCATCAGTTCCGATCAAATTTTCTCCATCCTACGCAACTGATAACACTATTTATGGGTTTGGTACGGCTGGAGCAGATGTGTTGAAATCAACAGATGGAGGTCAAACATGGCAAATAATTTCAGTTCCCAGATCTGAAAGCCAAATCGATAATTTTGTTACTTCTTTAAAAGTTGTAAATTTGGTTTTCCACATCTATCCTTTCCTGGGATTTATTGCTGCTCTAGTGTTAGCTTTGCCAAGTTACTTATTGCTCGGATATTTAGGCTTAGAAAAAAAATTACCCTTGCATAAATGGCAAATTAAAAGCGGTGGTGCATTTGTTGTATTTCTGGCAGTGTTACTTGTACTATATACTTAGGAAAAGTATCCCTTAATCCTGTCTCCATTTAATCGTCGCTAATGTTCTTGTAAATACCATCAGCAAAACCGACTATCTTAATTGGCAGTAATAAAGATGCTAAAAAAAATCTTGAGGAGTTTCTTGCAGTATATAGACAACCCATATTTGCGTAAAATTTTAGTGCGGATAGGAACGATTGATGAGTTCTACAGTAATCTTCAGAAAAGTCATCCAGTTTCTCCTGAAACCATTACTACGTCAGAAGTAAAACATACTCCTTTTCACTGGAGAGCTGAATACCTGCAAAAGGAAACGTACTCTCTTCCACCTATCTACTCAGTTACTCTCAGGAATGTAATCTACTCTCCTAAATACAACATTATTCTGACTAATTCACGGAAAGTAATATCAGATTCCATTAATACAGATTTTTTTAAAGATCCAAAACAATTTAGTCTTTCTCATTTATTTTTTAAAAAAGTTAAAAAAATACCTGGATTTTGTAGTATATTTAGATCAACTAATAATAGCTACTATCACACATTAATTGATAATATTCCCCGGCTGTACTTGCTCGCTCAACCCGAGTATAGTAAAATCCCTGAAATTAAACTCCTCTTTTCTAATGAACTGACCAAAGCTGAAAGATTCTTTATAGATAAATGCTGTCCTAATAATGTAAAACCTGTCGTAGTTAATCCTCATCAACTTTATTCCTGTGAAGAGGTTATATTTCCCAGTTTTATGAGTCAACCCTGTGCTGGTTATTTACCAAAAGTATACCTAAAGTATTTTTTGGATAAAGTTATTCTCCAACGTTCAAGGCGGAAAAAAAATCGCATTTTTATTTCTAGAGGAGAAACAAAAAAAGGGAAATTACGCTGTATTTTAAATGAAGATGATCTTTTTCATGTTTTGAAAAATCATGGGTTCCAAAAATATAATCTGGAAAGGATGTCAATTGAAGAACAAATAGAAACCTTTTATGATGCTGACTATGTTATAGCTGCCCATGGAGCAGGCTTATCTAATATCATTTTTTCAAGTGCAATTAAACTATTAGAGTTGTTTCCAACACAGTTTGTATTACCACATTACTATTATCTATCAAAAGCACTGGGTCATAGCTATCGATACTGGTGCGGTGAAGAAGAGAGTAGAGATGCAAACTTCCAGGTCAATGTTTCAGAGATTGAATCAATGTTAAATAGCTTTGAATAATAGCTTAAACCTATGCAAATGAATTTTGTGGATTCTATGATTTGCATCACTCGAATAACAAGGGGCAATTTCTCTTAACTTATTGTAATGCTTTATTTGTAAATTTTAGTCCAGTAAAACCTCTTTTTTAGACAAAATGATTCACAGAATGCACTACCGTCATCTGATCCCTAATTCAACGGCTAAAGTTTTGCTATTTTGTTTGCTAATTCTATTAACATTAGGTGTATTTTTTCGCTTTGCTAATCTTGACCGCAAGGCTTACTGGTACGACGAAACCCGTACTTCTATTCGAGCAATTGCAGCTTATATGCCAACCAGTCCGGAAGCGGTTTTTGATAACCGGATTACTGGGATTGAAGATATAAAAAAATACCAGCAAGCTGAACCTCAAAGAAGCATAACTGACAGTCTTTACGTTATGGCGAAGGATGATCCCAAGCATTCACCTTTATACTATATCTTAGTCGGGATTTGGGGCAGAATTGTTGGTGATTCAGTAGGTACAGTCAGAGCTTTATCCGCCATAATTAGCCTGCTAGGATTTCCCTGTATTTATTGGCTAGCGATTGAACTATTTGGCTCAAATCTAACAGCGGGAACAGCCACAGCTTTAATGGCTGTTTCTCCGGTATTTGTTCTCTATGCCCAAGAAGCTCGTCCCTATACTCTTTGGACAGTTACTATTTTATTGTCAAGCGTGACATTACTCAGAGCAATACGTTTAAACAATCGAGCAAGTTGGGTAATTTACGCTTTATCTATAGCTTTGGGGATTTATACCCATATTTTATTTAATTTGGTTATTTTATCCCATGCAATTTATGTACTAATCATAGGTTATCCAGACGTATCGAACATTTTTGCTAAGAAAGAAAATACTCGAAAAATTTGGCTACCTCAAGTTTGGATAAATTACTTACTCTCGACTTTTTTGGGGTTAATAACTTTTACACCTTGGGCTAAGTTTATCTGGGATCACCGCGATAATTTCCGTATGTCCTATTTGACTGAACAGAAAGGCAGTTTATCTTTTTTCATCAAGAGTTGGGTTCTGGAGATTAGTGCTTTATTTTTGGATTACAAGGGTTCTAGCTTTATTGATTTAAGTCAAGGAAAAGATAATAAGTTTCACTATTTAGTTTACCTACCTATATTGATATTAATCGTCTATTCGATCTATTATTTAATTCGTCGTACTCCCAAACAGATATGGTTATTTATTTGTACATTAATTGTCGTACCAATACTAGCATTAACATTACCAGATTTAATTTCTGAAGGAATTCGTTCAACTGTCGTTCGATATTTTTTCCCGTCCTATTTAGCTATACAGTTAGCCGTTGCTTATTTGCTAAGTTCCAAGTGCTTTACGGCTAATGTTTCACATCAAAAGTTATGGCAGTTAATTACAGTCGTATTAATTTCTGCTGGAGTTGTCTCTTGTGCAATTAGCTTGCCCGCCAAGACATGGTGGAGTAAATCTTACAGCTATTATAATGCTCAAGTGGCTGAGATTATTAATCAAGCCAACAATCCCCGCTTAGTGGTTAATTACTCTTGGTATAACTCGACTCAGTTGCTCTCTCTGAGCCACATTCTCGAACCAAAAGTTAAGCTTCAGTTATTAGCAGAACCTGAAGTCGAGCAAATATCTCTAAGTTTTAGTCCTGAACAAGATATATTTTTATATAATCCTAGCAAAGACTTTCAAAAAGACATTAATCAAGCTGGTTTTGAGCTGAAAAATATTCATGAGCGGGGTCAGCTTTGGCAGTTAAAAAAATAATGATAATTTATTGTTGACATGACTCAATTCAAGAATCAAATCATTTTTCCTACAGGAGTGCAATATTCAGATAGTGTTGCCGAACACTGATTAAAGGACTGCATTCCTTTTTCGACTAAATCTGGAGAAATATTGTTTTTTATTTTTCTTGGCGTTCGTATTATACGACCGGCTTTAATATTTCCTTTATGATCTCCGACATCGCGCATCCCGGTTGTTCGGAGAATTTGATAGTCTTCGGAAAATCCTTGTCTCGTGCCTAAAAAATCATGTAAAGCGTCAAAAACTAAATCTGTCTGCTCTAAAAGCTGGTTATGTGTGATAAATAAGCTACGCTCTTTGCTATTGATTAGCTGGGCATAATGTTCTAACATGGATAACCGTTTGACATAATAGTCAAGGACTTGTTCTTCACTCAAATGGGGTTTGAGTTCAGCGATACTAGCCAAACTTCTTTGGGGTTCTCTTAATAAAAAAATGCTGTACAGATTTGGGGAAACCAAAAAGCTTTCACTCAAAAATTTGTTGTTGTGTAGAACCTTATCCAAAATGTACTTTTGGTGCATACTCAAGTTTTTTATGTCTGAGAGCTTTCTAAATTCTTGTGCTTGCCAATAAACTTTTAACATTAAATGCTTAAAATCTGCTTCTGAAGCATATTGAATGTGAGTTTCCCCATAGCCGATAATGTCAGAGTTTGAATTTAAAATATGAGTTAATAAGGAAGAACCCGACCGCATGTGGCTGAGGATAAAAAGAATTCGATAGGGTTGACTTCTGCCAACGATATGATAAGGACTTTGAGTGGTGTCAATTCTAAATCGGTGATAATTTTGAATAACTTCGTTTTTTGTCACCCGAATCAGTTGACGTAGGTTTGAATCTTTCATTTAAAATGCTCAATCATTTATTCAAGTTTAAGCCAAAGAATTATTCCTCTGCCTTTTCCACGTTCAGTAATTCCGACCATTCATCTAGAAGCAGGTCATAGTGACCCGCTTGTCCCTGGGGATACTTTCCTTGCTCGACGAGTTTGATTAGATTAGGCAACGCTTTGATATAATCAGAATCGTGTTTAGGCGGATGTAAAGTCCAAGCTTGAGTTGAGGATAAATCTGCCCTAACAAAACTTGTATCCCGTAGCTTTTGACTCGTCATCGGCTCAAAGGATTCAATGGCGCCTTGAATGGGTTTAACTTGACGGCGTAACTTGCGCTCAACTTTAGCACATAATGATTGCAATGGCTGAGGTAACTGTCTTGACAGCATTGGGTAATATTTCCACATCAAGGGGATGGGGGCAAGTTGAGCAAAGCGTTTTCGGTCAACTAGGTATGCCCTCATACTAAAAAATTTATGGGCATAAAAGCCTCGTTCATCTTTGATAAAAGGGTTAGGATGAAAAGATTTACCCTCTGGATGAGGAGGACCACAAAGGGGACGTATCACCGCGATTGTGGAGATGGATTCCATTAACTGTATAGCTTGACTAATCCAGTCATAATCGGCGTCTTGGTGCAAAAGCATGTCCGCATCAAAATGGAGGTAATGATCCGTGGCGGATGCTTCTATACAGTACAGCGAGGCATAAACGGTTGAACCTTTCCAATTGTGTGTATGGTTGAGCATCTGCTGGGCTTGCTCAGTGCCAAAATACTTTTGATAGACATTTTTAATTTGTGCTGGGTTATAATCAACTTTGATAATTTTGTCGATGAACCCTTGGTCTATTAGAGTTTGACAAGCTAATTCTAATTGTTGTTGAGTTCCTGTATTGTATCGATAGCGCTTATCTCCACTCAGCGGTGCCGTATCCATCGCCAAAACCCGTTCGGTAAAGGGATAATGACAGGCACGAATCAGATGTGGAATTGTTTGTAGCATGTAGGGTACATCTGTTCTAGCTACCAGTAGCCATAGTGACACGGGAACATTCATCGCCCTCCTCCCAATTTGTTTTCTTTGTTGAAAAGTATAGGCTTAATTTTAACTGATTTATTTGTCACTAGAGTTTAGACGACGATTTTTCAGCCCACTGCCATTAATGATACACTCGTTGAGTGCCACGACTACAAGCAACTTTTCCGGGTGAATAGGTAGGTTCTGGAGGTTTAGTCGTGCCATAAACATTGGCTTTACAGAGAATTTCTACGGTTATCGTGGTTCCTGGCGTTTCATGGATATTGAAGTCAGTGGTAGGAATACGAAAAACGCCACCAACATAACTTTTCCGGTTAGGTTTACGGGAAATGGCGTAATTAAAGACAGAAGCACCATCATTATAAGTGGAATAGC
This sequence comes from Coleofasciculus sp. E1-EBD-02, assembly GCF_040218245.1. Lineage (NCBI taxonomy): Bacteria > Bacillati > Cyanobacteriota > Cyanophyceae > Coleofasciculales > Coleofasciculaceae > Coleofasciculus > Coleofasciculus sp. E1-EBD-02. Next base: position 17,495 of record NZ_JAVJQN010000245.1, read on the forward strand.
GATAGTTCTTCGTCTGATTCGGCATACTTCGATTCAGTTGAGACAGGGAATCGGCAAAAACTGAGTGTTTTAAATAGTAAGCTTGCTGACTGCGGTTGATCGAACTTACATAATCCTTAGCATCCGGTTCAGGAGTTTTTTGGGTATACAAAAAATTTGGCACAATCAGACTGATTGCGATACTGGCAACGATAAACTGAAGGAAAGTCAAGCCAGCGAGACGACCATAGCGCACGCGATCGCGAAAGGTCAAACCATCTTGATGATCATAACCCACGCGAGACTGCCCCGACTTTTTCACGGAGTCTCCGCCTGATTTTAAAGTCGATAGCGCTTGACGCGCCCCCGTAAACCGTCGTTCTGGTGCAGGTTCGGTCAGACATTCCAACCATTCTGCAAAATGGGGAGTAAGATTGACATAATCGCTAAATTGTAAGCGCATCTGATGTTGAGGTAAATCAGCAGGTGCTATTCCCGTTAATAAATGAATTAATGTTGCTCCTAATGCATAGAGATCCGAAGCAGGAACCACTTTTCCCCAAAGTTGTTCCGGTGGTGCATAGCCACTGGTTCCTACTACTGTAAATGTTACTCCTTCTGCTGTAGCGCGGTCTTGTACAGCACCAAAATCAACCAGATAAATCTGTCCATCCTGGCTCAAAATTAAATTACTTGGTTTAATATCACGATGAAATACAGGGGGCGATAGTTCATGCAAATAAATAAGAATTTCTAAAAGACTCTCGGCAATTTGACAAACCTCTGCTTCTGTGAATCTTTTTTCCTGATTCAATAGCGTTTGTAAAGAGTCACCAGGAATGTAATCTTGGACTAAGCCAAACCACGGTAATCCCTCTCCGAATTGCTTTTCAATGGTGAAGAAATCACGATACTCCGGAATTCGGGGATGATTAAGATGCTGAAGTACTTGCGCTTCTCGTTCAAATAGCTTTAACTCATCCCAATGCATCTGAGGATTAAATGCTAACAGCTTAACCACGACAGGTTGCGGTGGTGACAGGCTAATGTCATGGGCTAACCAAGTTTGACGCCCCGCATTTTGTCCTAATTTTCTTTCGAGTTGATAACGTTCGGCTAACATTTGTTTTTTCATTTGCCATTCGTCATTTTCTTCAAATATAAACGACGAGAGGGCGGGTTTTGTTGATAAGTTATCGGTAGATCCGTCAATTAAATCTCTAAACCCGCCCCCACAATACCATATAAATTTTGTTTACTACCCTTTTCCCCTTCTACCTCCTACCCTTCTACCCATCCTTGAAGTTCCTCAACTAACCAACGTCGCTCGTTTTCGGTTAAGGTTTCACCGAAGGAATAGCTAATCATCCAAGTCTCTAACCGTATCTCGGTAAAGGGGATTAATTGGATATTTTTGATATCAGTCAATTGACCGATATGACGCTGATAGGTTAATCCCAAGAGTTCTCGTTCAATAATGAAGTGTTCTGGAGTCAAATAAAGACAATAACCTCCGAACAGATGACGCAAAGTATAGTCCACTTCATTTTGGACTTTACCTAACTCCTGATTGGTAGCCCGCCAGAGCCATCCCATAAACACAACCAGGGGGAGCAAGACAAGAAACAACGTGCCATTGTGGGATAATGTGGCAAATAGCCCGATACCTAAGCCTAAAAAGATTAACCCGAATAGTAATAAAAGCGGGAGTGAACAAGCGGTAAGTAGTAAGTCACCTCCTAATTTGAGAATATCCCGGAACGATCGCTTGGGTTGAGGAATTTTCAGGATAAGCTGCTGGGGTGATTGCTTAAGCTGAACGCGGCTACCTTTCGGTTGAGAGCGGTTGGTTAGGGAATGTTGGGGATAACGATGGTGATGCAGCGCCTCTAGCGCCTCAGCCGCGCTACTAAATCGTTGGTCTAAATCCGGTGCAGTCAAGACGTTTATCCAACGAATCAACTGGGGATCAACCGAGACGCGATCGCTCCATTGTATCCGTAAATCTTGTTGAGGTAAGTCAGCCGGGGTAATCCCGGTGAGTAAATGAATCAGGGTTGCGCCTAAAGCGTACAAATCAGAGGCGGGTACAGCCTTTCCCCAAAACTGTTCTAAGGGAGTATAGCCAGTCGTTCCCACTACCGTAAACGTTACTCCTTCTGTCACCGCCCGATTTTGCACTGCACCAAAATCAACCAGATAAATGGGCAAATCATCCGCCAAAATTAAGTTACTGGGTTTGATATCCCGATGTAGCACTGGCGGTTGTAAGCCATGCAGGTAAGTGAGAATCTCTAATACTGACTCGGCAATACGCTTCACCTCTTCTTGAGTGAACCGTTTACCCTGATCCAATAATTGCCGTAAAGAAGTCCCCGGAATATATTGTTGAACTAATCCGAACCAATATAAACCCTCTCCAACCTGGCTATCCAAGGAAAAATAATCCCGATAGCGGGGAATTTGAGGATGGGTTAGCTGTTGAAGAACCTGGGCTTCGCGTTCAAATAACTTAAACTCATCCCACTGCATCTGAGGGTTAAATGCCAACAGCTTAACAATCACTGATTCTGGCGGGGATACAGACTGGTCAAACGCCAACCAGGTTTGGCGTCCAGGGTTATTGCCAAAGGGATGATGAAGGTGATAGCGATCGCACAAGATTCGTTCTGCTTGCAGCATTTCCCGTGTAAGTCCTGATCACGCCGATTTCTCTACTTTAACCGTATTCCTATCGGTTTATCTTTTGATGATATGCTCCCCCAGCTTCCAGACGTGCCATGGCACGTCTCTACAAGCTCCCCCATCTCCCCCGCGTTTTCCCTCATCTGCTTGAAAACGGCTGTAAATCAGCTATCCTAGCGTAGGATATCGTTCACCAGAAAACCCCATGAACAGGAAAAATCGTGTTAGCCGTCGTCATTTTTGGCAAATTTGTGCCAGTCAGCTCGTTACAGCAAGTTTATTTACCCTAGCCTTTCCTGCTAGTCCTGTCCGTGCTGGTGTCGATCAGTTTCAAATCTGCGCCGCAGAACTATTGCGTGCGGGTATCTCCAGGGAAAATGCAGCCAGAACTTGTGCTGAGGCGCTTGAACCAAAGGATTTATCCCTCTGTGTCCTGAAAATCGAAGAGTTAACGCCAATTGCGGCTGATGATGCGTTATTCGCCTGTATGCGCGTCCGGCGTCCCAAGGAATTGGCAAGCTGTACTGTTGATATTAATCAGCATACTCAAGGTTCTGATCCTGTCTCGGTGCTGGCAAACTGTCGCCGCAGTCTTCTACCCTTGCGTTTTTCTGAATGCGTGATTGGTTTGAGTCGCGAAATTGATTTTTCTGTAGAGGGTGCGCTAGCTACCTGTATTGATGCTGAGGATTTTCCCCGTTAAGTCTTCAAACGTTACTCATTAAGTAGGTGGGCAAAATTACAGGTGAAAAACCTAGCTTCTCAGCTTAGTCTGTTGGGTTTCCTTGGTCAACCCAACCTACAACCATTACACTATTGCCTGTTGCCTTTTACGACTGAATCGGAATCTCAATTACAAACTCTGTACCGTTTCCCCTCTCACTCGTGACACCTAATTGACCTCGGTGCTTTTCCACGATGATCTGGTAACTAATCGTCAATCCTAAACCTGTTCCAGAACCGACGGGTTTGGTGCTAAAGAATGGATCAAATAGCCTCTGACTTACCTCCTCTGTCATTCCTGATCCGTTATCCGCAATGCGGATAATAACCTTCGCCTCGTCTACACTCTCTGTACTAATCTCAATCGTAGGGGTTTGGGATTGATCGGGAGTGAGTGGCGATCGCACAAATTCTCTCTCTTGTTCCGGATTGCCTCTAACTGACCACATATCACTGTCTAATTTGAGTTTGCCATACTTCTCATCTAACGCATCAATCGCATTGGTAAGCATATTCATAAATACTTGATTGAGTTCACTGGCATAACATTTCACAAGAGGCAAATTACTATAATTTTTGATCACGTTAATTTTTGATCGTCCAGCTTTAGCATCCAAGTGGTACTGTAAGAGCAAGAGCGTGTTATTAAGATCTTGATTAATATCGACGAACTTCAACTCAGCCTCATGTAAATGGAAGAAATTCTTGAGCAACGATACAGTTTGGCGGATTCGTTCAGCACCCACCTGCATCGAGTCCAAAAGTTTAGGTAAATCGGATTGGATAAAGTCTAGCTCAATCGCCTGGATTTGGCGAGTAATTTGCTCGGTCGGATGAGTATAAGTTTGTTGGTAAAGCGTGATTAGATCAAAGAGTTCTTGAATATATTCATTGGCGTGGTAAAGGTTTCCGTAGATGAAATTGACTGGATTATTAATTTCATGAGCAATACCCGCCGCTATTTTGCCAAACGAGGACATTTTCTCTGCTTGAATTAATTGGACTTCCGTTTGTTGCAGCTTGTGTAATGCCTCTTCAAGTTCCCAGGCTCTTTGCTTCTCTTGCTGTTGGGATTGTAATAAGCGTTCATTTTTAGCTTGCAGTTCTTTTTGCAGGTTCCGTAGCGTCAGGTGAGTTTGGATTCGGCTGACTACCTCTTCCGGCTGAATCGGCTTGGTAATGTAATCGACGGCACCCATTTCAAACCCATGAACCTTATTGAGTGTATCTGATAGGGCTGTCATAAAAATGACTGGAATATCCCGCATTGAAGGACTACTTTTTAGTCGTTTACATACCTCAAACCCATCAATTCCCGGCATCATCACATCCAGCAGTATCAGATCAGGTTGAGCTGTTTCGGCTCGCTGTATCGCCGTTTCACCATCCGTTGCGACAAGTACCTTGAAGCCAGATTTTGTCAAATAAGTAAATAGAAAACTTAGATTGGTTGGATTATCTTCAACAACTAACAAGTTGGCTTGGACTATTTCTTTGTTCATTGCTTAATTTTTAATTTCGGTAATTTTAGTCATTAAAGAGTTATTAAAGGAAGGAGGGTAAAATGGTAATATGGTAATACTCTTTCCTAAATACTCCCCATACGCTACACATCTAAATAGACTAGACACAATAGGAAATTTAATACCAGTTTATAGCCATGATATTATTATGGCTAAACCCAGGCTGTGCAAGGGTTTAAGGGCAACTATCTCTATTACTAATTTAGCAAAATGGTGTAATAGTAACTTTTTATTTCATTAAAGCTATACCCCTATTCAGTAATCGAAACAGTATATTTGAAATACGTTGTATGTCATAGTTTGGCATAAACAGGATAACATGATCTAGAATATTTTACATTTTATGACTTATGACTTATAACTTAAGACTTAGATCTTAGGGCTTAGGAATTATTTCTTATGTATATTTATTCAACACCTAAATGGACAATGAGTAATTCTAGGAGTTGCTGAATTGGTACAGGTTTTGAAATAAAATATTAGCATTCAGCAGCTAAACTCTCCTGCTTGGTCGTCTAGTCCGGGCATGATTAAGTCCATTAATATCAGATCAGGCTGAACCTCGACTGCCTTTTGTAAACAATCTTGACCATCGACAGCTTCAAAAATGTTCAACCCGAACAGTTTTAGTGGTTCTCGCTATAAAGAGCGATTAATGCCATTATTATCAACAAGGAGGATATTTTACCGTGATCCTTTAACACCGATAAGTCGGCGATCGCACAATGGCTCCGACGCTTGTCCTCCTGAAACGTCAGACAAATCTAAGTAGGTCGGTGGAAATAAACCGAACTATGTTAAGTTCTGTGAATGTTCCTCAAACCCTTACATAAACGTAGCTTGCTTCTCAAGGGAAGCGAGTATGACGATCTGCGCCGTTAACTTTAATTGTCCCCACCTACTTAGTGGGTTATCCATTTAGCTTTGAGTAGTTGACTCTAGCACAAAATCTCGTACCAACATCAAAACCTCTGGCAGAATCTGATGCGCCATGTTAAATTCCTGATACGTCACCGCTATTCCCAGTGCCTCTAAATTATCTCTGGCTTCTCGCGCTTTACTCACAGGCACAATCGGGTCTTGTTTACCATGCACTATCAAAACTGGGGGTAACGATTCCCGCGTCAGTTGAGCCGAATCATGCCAGTAGCCACTCATTGCAACTAAGGCGGCGCAGGGTAATCTTAACCCCACATCTAACGCCATGGCTCCCCCTTGGGAAAATCCGCTTAAAATGGTGCGGGATAGGGGAACGCCTGTACTTTCTTCCAGAGAGGTTAACCAGTCGATCAACTTTTGACGACTTTCCTCTAACCCCTGATTATCTTGGCTTTCCAGCGCATACCAGGCATTGCCCCAGGGGACATTGGGATGAGGAAAAGGAGCATCGGGAAATAGAAACTGGACATTGGGCAAGTCTAATGCCGAGGCTAATGGGGCTAAATCCTGAGAGTTAGCCCCCCAGCCATGCAAACACACCATTAGATAGGTTGGGGATTGACCATTGGTTGGTCCAATGGTGACGGATTCTAAAGACAAAGACCTAGATCCTAATTCAGAGGTTGTTGGATTTTTAGCAGATGGAGAACGGTTTTGGCAAGCGTTCACTCCCAAAACTGTTCCCAGTGCAGCACAGCCTTTTAAGAAAAATCGCCGTCCGATTGGTGTCATGTTGCTTCACAGATATGAGCGCAATAGTTTAGAACACTTATCGCTGCCAAAGTCAAGACTCATCACTTACGGATGACTATAAATCCCCCATAAAGCAGAGGTCAAAAGAATCGCTAACTTGTCAAAATTGGATCGTCTAGTATTTCTTATGAGTTATGAAACGATTAATGATTCTTGCCTTAGCCCTACTGCTACCGACTCCAGCGTTAGCCCAAGAAGCTGGTGTGCCAAGACCCAATGACAGGGGCGATTTTATGACAGCCCGGGTTCGAGGCGTAGCGGGTTACTATAACAATCACAAATGGTTGGTTACTGACTTGATGGATGGAATTCCCCTAAACTGTCGCCGTACTCCTAATGGTGAGGTACAAGCCCGGTTGAAGTCTGGCGCAACGTTAACCGCAATCTTTAGCCAAGGGAATCGCGATGCCATTACCATGCACAATGGTAAACCCTGGCTACGGGTGCGTAGCATCAACCCTGTCTATAATCGCGACTCTGGCATTTGCTACGTGCGTGCCAACGTTAACTATATTGTGCCTATTAACCAAGACTATGTTTCAGACGTTCATTAGCGATCGCGGATTTCACTGATGAGTTAGGACAATTGAGTGGTTCGCCTGTCTAGGAATTAACCGGCCTGGAACGAGGGACTCTGGAATTGATTAGATGAGAACGTAGGATAGTAGCCAGTATAGCCGCACCATATTTATCTTGAATCTCATCACAGGTGGCTTCGCAAAGTCTCTCGACTTCATTGATACGCTGTTGAAGTTCAGCAATTTGTTGGTCAGTTTTGCTTCTGTTAGGCTGTATCCCAAACATTTCGTCGTTCTCCTCAACGAATTAAACGGTTTGCCAAGCTGATGTCCTAGCCCTCTATAGGATAGTCGGAATGTGCGATCGCTCGGTAGATTTAAGGTGCGATCGCGTCTGTTCTTTTCAATCTAACCCTACGGCTAATTGAAATTTGGATTGAGAAATGATTAAGATTCCCCAATTTATATGTAAAGTTTTTTAAATTATACCGTGTTTGGAGAAAAATAAACAATGATAAGATTTGGAAAAATCTGGTCAAACTGTGCTAATCCAAGTAGCGCCCCAGTATATCAAACTCCTTAAGCACTATTATGATGCCAATCGATTATTAGTGGATTGTCTCAATTCGATAAATCGTTCAATACCTAACCAATAATTATACAATTACAGAAAGCACTCATTTGCTGCCAGTTCTGCTTATCCTATGTTTCCAGTTATTTACTCCGACGAATTTCTTAATCATGACAACGGTGGTTTTCACCCCGAAAGCCCAAAACGGTTGACAGCCATTGTCAACGCCTTAAAAGCTGCACCCTGGGCAAATCAAGTGGACTGGCAGCTACCTACACCCGTAGAGAGTCGTCCGGTAATGCCTTTGTTGCAAAAAGTTCATGACCAAGATTACATCAATTTAGTCAAACAACTCGCCCATGAAGGTGGAGGGATGATAGATGGCGACACACGGGTTTCTCCACGCAGTTATGATATTGCCCTGTTAGCCATCAGCGCTTGGTTAGATGGAGTTGATCGTGTCCTCACCAGCAACAACCCGGCATTTGTCCTCGCACGTCCTCCTGGACATCATGCCGAAGGTCCACGGGGGATGGGATTTTGTCTCTTTTCTAATGCTGCGATCGCAGCTTACTATGCCCTAGAACAACCCGGTATCCAAAAAGTCGCCATTTTAGATTGGGATGTTCATCATGGTAACGGCACTCAAAGCTTGGTGGAAAACGATGCCCGAATTATCTACTGTTCACTCCATCAGTATCCCTTCTACCCTGGCACCGGAAACCCTCGCGAACGCGGCTCGTACAATAATATTCTGAATATACCCATACCATCAGGCAGTACATTCACAGAATACCAACCCATGTTTGAGCAGGGGGTGATACCATTTCTCAATGAATTTCAGCCCGATTTACTCATCGTCAGTGCTGGTTACGACGCCAACGCCGATGATCCCCTCGCCAGCGTCGCCCTGAAACCAAAAGATTTTGGCGTATTCACAGATTACTGTTTGCAAGTGACTCACCGTATTTTATTTGGCTTAGAAGGAGGCTATGATCTGACTGCCTTAGCCAAGTCCGTTATTGCCACCATTGAACCCTGTTTAAAGCTGGGTGAATAGTTGCCACAAAGACTAACAATCAGCCTTCGTCATTCGTCCTTCGTCAAAGAACAATCAACAATCAACCATTAGAACAGTTTCAGATTGTAACCTACCCCTAAAACCAGTCCCACATCTGTTTCATCATCCTCAGGAAATGCCACATTGACACGCACTGTTCCAGTAAATCGGGGAGGGATGGGAACATCGACGCCCCCGGAAACCAACGGATCAGCTTCCCAGTCATCATCAGGTTGCAGCAGCACACCTCCTCCAACAAAAGGAATCACAATCGTTTGTCCGGTAACGGGAGTCTTGATCGGGAAATTTAGGCTAAGGCTAAGTGATGTGGTGGTTTCGTCACCAAACATGACCGCATTGTGCAAGGAGAAATTCTCAGCAAACCCGGCTTTACTGACAATGACGACAGATCCTTCCCCTAAGTTGGTTTCCTCACCATCCAGACCAATATTCCCACCTACACCGATATAGCTACGTCCCAATATTTTTAGGGGATTAACCCCAGGGACTTGTGCTACCTCTGGAGTGGCGGCGACAGTTTGGGGTTGAACCAAAACTAGGGTTGACTGGGTGTTATTAGTCGCTGAGCCAGAAGATTGAGCCGAGTCAGAGGGAGTAACGGTTATATAACCATAATAGGCAGAGTCTGGCGTCTGGGCTTGAGCGGATAAACCACTACACAGCAGGGACGAAGCGGTGAAACCGAATAGCCAGGAAAAAAGGGTTGCCGAGTTCGGTTGCATGATTTTTTACTCTTCTATATTGAGAAAATCATGCCACAATTTAACCCACCTTGGAAAGTGAAGATAGAGAAATTGAACTTTGCATCCCCACCTAACACTTGTCTAGAATCTCCAGTCTTCATCCCTGGAAGATGTCAAGCGGCTTGTAGTAAATCTCTACTACTATGTTGGATTTGAGCCAGAATCTGCATCGCTTCTGTCAAATTCTCACAAAGATAGTTGGTTTTGAAGTAAAAGGGTTTAAGACGCTCGGTCGTTATTTCCGCCGGTTCCCAAATGATCAGCTTCAAGGGTTTTTGGGGATTATTCGTTGCACAAAGCGAGTGGAGTAACATCGTAGTACGCACCTCAATCAGTAGAATGCTCCGGGTTCAGAATCCAGATTAGGTGTCCCACCGCCAGACGGCTGACAGCTATCAGGACTTTTTCCGGGGTCTTTACAAAACTACATTCACCAAGGTGTCTATCAGGACGCTTCATTAAATCTTTACAATCGGAGAGATGGGGGAGATGGGGAAGCTGGGGGAGATGAGGAAGTTAACTCAAAACTCTACCTTACCTATTGCCTATTGCCTATTGCCTATTGCCTATTGCCTATTGCCTATTGCCTATTGCCTATTGCCT
>NZ_JAVJQN010000166.1:0-48693 GCF_040218245.1 Coleofasciculus sp. E1-EBD-02
GTGGAGCGAACATAAGACCTGATGGGCATAAGTCCAAAGGGCAGTTGCGAAAAACCTCTCTCGCTAGTCGAAGGGGAAAGAAGCAGAAACCTAAATCGTGAGGTTTAGGAATCCCTCGTCTCCGGCGAGGGAGGATGTCAACCTCTACCCATTGACTAACAGCCCCCACCCCCACCCCAATCTCTCTCTCTAATCCGTGAAATCAGTGTTTTAGGCAGGCTGGCATTTTCCTGCCCGAATCAGTCCAATTCGACGTGCGATCGCGTCTTGTTGAGAGGCAAAAGGTCCCCAGCGTTCTGAGGTTTCCTCACCTTCTACCTGAGTGCTGGGAACAATTTCGCATTGTCCATTTTTTTGCTTGACAATATACCAGTGTTGTGTATCAGACATAGGAACTGAGAACGACAGACTTTAGCATAAAAACCGATGACCAATAACGATCACGGACTTTGAGCCGAATCAAGCTGAACCATTACTGGCGCTTCCCCCGATCCACCGCCCATAATCACGACTTTAGCATTGTCGGAACTCGCCAGTTTTTCCATCGCTTCAATTTCCTTTAACCTGAGAAATTGCTGATTAAGAGCCTGAGAGATAATCTGTTGAGCATCTGCTGTCCCTCTAGCTTCAATACGTTTGCGTTCTGCCTCTTGACGCTCTTTTTCTAATGTAAATTTCATTTGCTGGCTTTCTTGCTCTGTCGCCAGCTTCTGCTGTACAGCCGCTTGGAGGGTTTCCGGTAATTGAACTTCTCTCAACAGAGCCTGATCAACCACAAAACCGAGGGGAGTCAACTGTTCACTTAGCCGTTGACGAAGCTGATTGGCAACCTCTTGTCGTTTCGACGAGTAAATGGCTTCCGCCGGATAGCTAGCGGTAATTTCTCGCACCAGGGAACGAAATCGGGAAATGATAATGTCCGTTTCTTCCGTGCCAATCGTTTTATACACATCGGCTGCTTTGTTAGGCTCTAGTCTGTACTGAAGAGAGACATCGATATTAAACGCTAACCCTTCCTGGGATGTCGCTTCTACTGTTTCCTTGATATCTCGCAGTCGCGTGGAAAAATCTTCAACCTCAGTGAACGGGTTAACTAAATGCACACCCGGATTCAGGGGACGTTGAGAGACTTGTCCGAATAATTCGACTACACCAACATTACCCGCTGGGATTATAATCAGAGTTCTAAAAACGGAAGCAATGACTGCAACAACGCCAATGAGCAATGCTACGGCTCGCACGGTTAAGCTTGTCCGTTTGTCGGGAATTTTGGCACTCGTCAAAAAGACAAGGATTGCCACAAGGGTGGTTAAGAGTGAAGCAATAAATGACATAAGCGTTTGTTTAAGGAATGGTTTCGTCAGTTTCTCTGTATTGAACAGCCCTCACTGGCGACTTTATGCCCATCACTCTGGCTTCAGGTTTGAATTCTACGCAGAAGACCTATTTTTGTTACAAAACTTAATATAAAAGTAACCCCCTTTTTGCCACGGCGATTAAAATCGCTGCTATACAAACAAAGTCCGCCTGCACGGACTGGGTTATAAAGGGGGTAATCAACTTTGAGATCTACGCATAAGACCTATTTTTGTTACAAAAATTAAAATTGTTTGTAGTCAGCGCTCAAGTGCTGATGGCGAAGAGAGCGCAACTACAAACCTAGCTTAAACTCAGGGTTTATCCGTTGCCATTTCCATTCCCGGTAGCCGCGAGTACACTATCAGCCAACTTACCCGGAACTTCCTGGAGATGGTCATACTCCCAGTTAAAGAAGCCAATCCCCAACGTGAGCGATCGCAACTCTATGATAAAGTCATGCATTTCGGACTGAGGCAAATACCCAGAAATCCGATCCCATCCATTCCAACCCGAAACCGGTTCATAGTTGAGAATTTGTCCCCGACGCCCGGATATCAGTTGCAACACTTTCGAGGTAAACTCCGTTGGTGCAGACACCTGAATTGCCATAATCGGTTCCAACAGTACCGGATTACACTTGGGCATCCCTTCCGTCATTGCTACTCGTGCGGCTTGTTTAAACGCCTGTTCGGAACTATCGACGGAATGATACGACCCATTGGTTAACGTAACCGCCACATCAACAACCGGGAAGCCTAAAGGACCTTGGGACAAATACTCCCGCACTCCCGTCTCAACACCTGGAATATACTGTTTCGGCACAACACCACCGACAATCGTTTCCAAGAAGCTAAAGCCTTCACCGCGTTCCATGGGCTTAATCTCTAGGTACACATCCCCAAATTGCCCATGACCACCACTTTGGTGCTTATAGCGCCCGTGAGAGGACGTAGATTTACGAATCGTTTCTTTATAAGGAATCCGGGGAAAGTGAGTATTCATCGGCAAATTATATTTACGCCGCAATCGGTCTAATGCCACTTTGAGGTGTATTTCACCTTGTCCCCAGAGGATAATTTCATGGGTGTCCTCATGCTGCTCCCAAGCCAACGATGGATCTTCTTCTAAAAGCTTGGTTAGCGCCCCACTGAGTTTAACTTCATCCTTGCGATTTTCGGCGGTAATCGCTAAGCCATAGACGGGTTTCATGGCTGGGGCTTTCGGTAATTCTTTTGCTCCCTTCTCCTCTGTACTCAGAGTGTCACCGGTTTGAATCCCCTCTAATCGTCCGATCGCGACTATATCACCTGCCTTTGCTTCTGGGGTAGACTGCTGTTGCTGACCAAAGATATGGTATAGTCCACCCGCCCGAATTCCATTTAGAACCGTACCATCGGTGAGTTGACCCGTCCAAACTCGCGCCAAAGAAAGTTTACCCCCTTGGGGAGTGTAATAGGTTTTCAGCACCTGCGCTACGGTTGCGCCACCTTTACCCGTCAATCCCCGACGTTCAGCCGTGGCTTCTGGGGCGGGGGCTTCCCGTAATAGGGCATCAATCAGGTGGCGCACTCCATAATCTTGTTCGGCGGCACCGATAAATACAGGCACAATTAAATCTGCACCCAATTCCATTTTTAGGTCTTTGACAATTTCCTCTTGGGGCGGTTCAATTTCCTCTAGAAGTTCTTCGAGTAAGTGGTCATCAAAATCTGCCAGCGCTTCCAGCATTTCTTCCCGTGCGGCATGTTCGGCGTCTTTCAGGGACTCAGGCAGGGGTACAGGGTCAGCCGGAGCGCCCGTATGATAATGAAACGCTTGTTCGGTGACTAAATCAATAAACCCGATTAGCTGTTCTCCTTTGCCAATCGGGTACTGATGGGGAATGATGGGGCGGGAGGATACCCCTTTCAAGGCGTCTAAAATCTGGCGATAGGATTGACCGCAGGCTCCCCCGTCACAGGAGAGTTGATCGATTTTGTTGACAAAGACGAGGTGGGGAATTTTCCAGTCATCCAGAAACTTGAATAAGGGGGCGAGCATCAGCACGCGATCGCTCGTGGGTTCACAGACGACAACAGCGGCATCGACACCCATGAGCGCATTATAGGTTTCTTTGGCAAACTCAATCGAACCCGGACAGTCAATCCAGTTGAAGCGAATGCCCTGATATTCGGTATCGGCGACATTGATCTCCACCGTCATCGTGCGATCGCGTGCTTCGGCGATGGCATCGCCTACGGTGTTTCCATCTTTGATGTTGCCTTTGCGAGATGTCGCCCCGGTAACGAACAACAAACTTTCTAACAGGCTGGTTTTACCACTCAAATAGGGACCAACAATTGCCACATTACGGATGGCTGTTACAGCATTTTGGTTCATGATTTTCCCCCAGACTAATGTTAATCAAGTAATCGATTAAGGGCGTGAGGTCTTGTCTGCTCTCTAAATTAAGCGATTGGCTCACCTCTTAATCTGCCCATCTGTGGCATTTATCGCATTTGCATTTATGGATATGGAGCAGATGAGCAACTCTCTGTTTATCAAATTAGCGCGTTCTGCCCTCAATTTGATACTCTCAGCCCAGTTGGGTCAGGAAAATTACTATTTAGGTTAAAGTAACGTTGCTTTCCATCAATGAGTTCTAATTTTTCTGTATATTCTCTGGTTTAACAGTTAAAGTTGTATAAAAATGGTATAATTTTAGCGCCACATCAGCTTAATATTTTTTTAACAATGATAGCTGGCTGAGTAGGCAAGCCAGGGAAGATATATGAGATCTGGTTCAGTTGACTATGAAACACCCACGTACCCCTAAAAAACCGTCTGTCCTCTGTCCTTTCATGACCTGCGAGGGTATACGTCTGTCTTCTGCCTTTTGCTATAAGTAGGTTGGTGGAAATAAACTCAACCTTATGAAGTTATGTTAATAAGCCTCAAACCCTGACAAATGACGAATGACAAATGACGAATGACGATCCCCACCGTTAACTTTAATTGTCCCCACCTACTTAAATTAAGCTTACTGTTGCTAAGTATTAGCGTCGGTGCAATTGCGGCTAATCATTCTCTGGCGTCGGATAGGGTGGGAAACGTTCCCATGAACTCCGATGCGCCATGGCAGGTTTCTACATGCACCCCTGCACCCCTACACCCCTGCAAACCAACTGACTATCTTGCCCAATCTATTCCTCCCCTGAAGCCAACCCAACCCGCCGCACTCGAACAGCTAAACCAGGGATTAAGGTTAATTCAGCAAGGGAATGTCGCCGACGCGATCGCGGCGTTTCGTCAAGCGGCACAACTCAACCCCCAGCTCGCCCCAGCGCATTATAATCTAGGATTAGCCTTGCGCCAAGCGGGACAGTTACAAGCAGCTGCAGATGCGTTTTACCAGGCAGCTCAGATCGATCCCAAGTTTGCTCTAGCTTATGCGAATTTAGGGGCAGCGTTGTTGGAAGGGAATAATTTGCCCCAAGCACGGGAGGCGTTGAGACAGGCGATCGACCTTGATCCGGAGTTGGGGGTTGCCCATTATAACTATGGGTTGGTGCTGTCTGAATTGGGAGAGTATGACGTTGCGATCGCGGCGTTCCAGAACGCGATGCAGTTGAGCAGCAATGCGCCAGAACCCGCTTATCATTTAGGACTGGTTTATCTGCGACAGGGGCAGCTTGATCAGGCAAAAGCAGCATTTGAGCAAGCCATCAAAATCAGCCCCCAATATCCAGAAGCTTACTATAATCTAGGATCAATTTTATTTGAACAGGGAGATTTAGACGGAGCGCTAGAAGCCTTTCGCCAATCTGCTGAAAGTAACTCGAATTATGCCAATGCTTATTATGGGGCAGGTTTAGTCTTTCTGCGCCAGAATCGATTACGTGATGCCCAGCAAGTTCTACAATATGCTAGAGACCTTTATCAGGCTCAAGGTAATGCTCAGTGGGCAGCCTCTGCCGAACAACTGTTGGAGCAAACTCGCTATCCTAATCGTTAGCCAATACCGAGTAGCAAAAAACGGGAGCATCCCGTTTTGGAAACACCATTCCCAAAAGCAACGATATATATCGTGGAAAGGTGAGGCTGTGGGAGAGTTTTTGGCTGGGGGAAACTTCAGGCTAAATCACAACCCATTGCCAATTAAAATAAACGGTGCCCAATAATAAGGATGACTAAGACGATTCACCACTTCAGGTTTTAGCCCATTCCGCACCCGCACGGCTACCCTCGCACCTCGTTGTTCTCCCAAAGCCGTATAATCACCCGTAATCAGAGCAATTTGGGCTTGTCGCAGGGCTTCAGCTTTCGTGATAGCCTCACCTTGCCATGCCGCATAAAAGGCATTCATCAACGCTTGAGTGCCGCCATCATCCACAGTCCATAATGAAGCAATAGCAGCCCTAGCACCAGCCCTTTGCATTTGATAGCCGAGACCAAGAATTTCTGCACCTGTACCCAGATTGCCACCTAGTCCAGTTTCACAGGCAGAAAGCACGACTAAATCTACATTGTTCAAGTTCCAGTTGCGGACATCAGCAATGGTAACAGGAGTCCCATCACCAAAAAGAATAAACGATTCTTCCGGGGTTCCGACTACAATTGCCCCGTGAGTGGCAAAATGTAAGACAGTATGATCACCCATTTTCGGTTTCGTGTCTTCAAGATTGAAAGCGCTATCAAAGAGTTGAGTGGTATTGGGAACCGTTGCGGCTAATGTTTCCACTTCCACTCCAGCATAGGGCAAACCGCCAAATTCAAACTGTTCTTGACCCATAATAAAGCTGTAGTGTCCTTGGGTAAATGCCCCCGCCAGAATCTTGAGTTGGGATTGGGGTTTTGTGTTGAGTTCAGTCAGAGAAGCCGCCGTAATATTATTGATGCGGTAGCGTTCGACTAACCATTGTTCACCATCGTGCAAAGCCGCAAGCGGAATGTAGCGGAGTTGTCCATCGGGGGCATAGATCAGGGTTTTGGCATCTGCTGCGGTAAGGTCATTTTCTAATGGTTTAATCAGCCAGTTGTAGAGTTTTTGAGCTGGAGCTTTAGCATTATAGGTAGGGTTCCGTAAGGCTTGATGTAAAGTAACAATTGCTTGATTGAGTTGTGCTTTAGTAACGGTAACAGTACGGCGAATAGGGGGAGAGTCGGGGGTAGTCAGGATAAGTTCAATGCGGTCATCTAGAATTAGGGGATAGAGAAGGACGGCATTTTGGTGGAGATTTTTGAGGTTATCTTGTAAGCCGATAAAGTATTCTAAGTCGTCTACTAAATCAGGTTTGCGCGTCTTGGGAGTAAGTTGAGCAATGAGGGCTTCTACTTCGTCACTTTCGATAAAAGTGTTAAAATCGGCGAGAATTGTTTCTTGGGCGTTCACGAGTTGAGCGATACGCTGTTCCTCTTCGGGAGTGCGATTGCTTTTCTGTCGCAATTGGGTCAGTTCTTTCCCCAGAGTAATGGCTTGATCAAGAATGGCTTGGTAGTTGTCTGTAACTTGTTGTTCTGGGGGTAAATTGGGTACGCCTTTGGCTGTATTTCCTGTACCGCGCACGTTTCTAAAATAATTGTCGAGTTCTTGGACTTTGAGTAAATCGAGGACTCGTTGGGCTTCGAGAATACGGTTTTGTTGTAATAATAAGTCAGCTAAATGGCGATAATCCTCAGCAATGGTTTCAGTGTAGGATTCCTGTTGATCTTGGGAAAGTCCCTTGATATTATCCCGAATCGCTTCTCTAACATTGACCGCCTGCTTGAAGAAGATAATCGCTAATTCTGGCTGATTCTGTGCCTCTAGCAAGTAACCAATATTATTGAGCGTATGTCCTTCACCTTCTTTGTCACCCGTTTCCTGGGCAATTAGTAAAGCTTGCTGGTAGAAATTCCAGGCGAATTCGTACTGATCTAGTTCAAAGTAAACTCTGCCTATATTGCGGAGAAACAACTCTTTTAATGGCTGGTTATTAAATGACTTGCTAATGGCTAAAGCTTGCTGCAACAACTCCAAGGCTAATTCGTATTTTCCCTGTTTGAGATAAACCACCCCAATATTATTGAGAGTCAATCCTTCCAGCAATTTTTTTTCTTCTTTATCCCTGTCGCTAACTGTTTTAAGGTCGGCTAAAGCTTGCTGGTAAAAATCTAAGGCTAATTCGTACTGTTTGAGCTGAAAGTGAACATCCCCAATAGCATTGAGTGCTTTCACGGCATCCGGATAGTTAACAACCCTACCGTTAGGTAATTTATAGCTTGTGCTTTTGGCAAGTTCTAGGGCTTTCTGATAAGACTCCAAAGCTAGGTCATATTGTCCGAGTAACTCATAAATCTCCCCGACCTCGAAATTGACGTTCGGCAAACCCCACAAAGCAAATTCCTTACGAATTGACAACAATTGCTGATAGGATTCCAACGCTAATTGATACTCTCCTAAGCTTCTGTAAGCAAAGCCCATTCGATAGAAAATGTACCCTTCCGATCTCTTTCGACGAAGTTTTCTCTCAATAGTCAAAGCTTGTTGGAATTGATCTAGGGCTTCTCGATATTGATTTTTCTCGATGAGCTGACGAGCTTGGGTATTATACAGATTTGATATCACAATGAGGGCTTGTCTTTCCCTAGAGTCACTTCCGACTTCGCTACTAATTAGCAAAAATTGCTGGTAGTAATTCAACGCCTGATCATAGTCTTCTATCTCTTCGTAAACTTGCCCAATGTGGTAGAGGGTTTCTCCGATACCCGCATTGTCGCCTATTTCTTGATAAATTAATAAGGCGTCCTTGAAGCTGCCTAATGCTCTTTCAAAGTTACCCCTGACCTGCCGATGGAACCCTTCTC
Organism: Coleofasciculus sp. E1-EBD-02; assembly: GCF_040218245.1. Taxonomy (NCBI): domain Bacteria; kingdom Bacillati; phylum Cyanobacteriota; class Cyanophyceae; order Coleofasciculales; family Coleofasciculaceae; genus Coleofasciculus; species Coleofasciculus sp. E1-EBD-02. The sequence goes on from NZ_JAVJQN010000166.1 coordinate 8,185, forward strand.
TAAACAGCCGATCAGCTTGATTTTTCTTATCTTGGTCTTGCTCGGAAAGAGTCTGCGCGACTGAAGGCGGAAGACTCAAGGTAGGTAGTAAGAAGGCAGAAGTTAGCGTAAGCAGCAGCGTGGCAAAGCTGAAACTGACTAGATTTAGACGCATGGTTCAGTCCTCGATCGCGGGAAAGTGCAGATGGCTGGTCAATTATCTATCTTTTATCGGTCAGGGAGACATTCAGTATCTTTCTTGTTGTGTTAAACAGTAATAGGTACAATAGCACGTCTAATTCAGTTGTACAACTCAGATAGTTGCTTGGCAATTCGATAACAATATAGACGGTAATTATGAGAATTTTACTAACGATGAAATTGACTAGCACAATGGCTCTGCTGATAAATTTATGGGCATTCAGTAGTTGGGGATGGGAAGTCACTCAAGCGGCTGAACCTAGTCAGGGGAGTTCTTTTAAAGAGTTATGTCAACAGCAAGCCAGTTTGTCAGTTGAGGCGGGACTAACCGTACAGGTGCTGTTAGCAGAAGTAGACACCAATGATTGTGAACTCGCTGCCGAAAATCTGTCAAATCGCACTAGGCTGATCCTCAACGAGGAAGAAGTGAGTGATCTGAGTCCCTTATCAGGACTAACCAACTTGGAGGAGCTTGTTCTCAGCGGCAACCAAATCACTGATGTTACCCCTCTAGCAAAACTCATCAATCTCACTCGGCTTTCCCTGGATAACAACATAATTACTGATGTTAGCTCTCTAGCAGAACTACAAAACCTGGAATCGCTTTCCCTCAGCCGTAACCAAATCACTGATGTTACCCCTCTAGCAAAACTACAAAACCTGACTGGACTTTACCTTAGCCATAACCAAATTACAAATGTCAGTCCTTTAGCAGGACTACAAAATCTGCATTGGCTTTACCTTGACAGCAACCAAATCACAAATATTAGCCCACTGGCAGGATTACACAACCTGCACAGGCTTAATCTAGAAGACAACCAATTCACAAATATTAGCCCTCTGGCAAAACTCACAAACTTGACTGAGCTTGACCTCACCCTCAATCAAATTACAGATATTAGTCCTCTGGCAAAACTCACTAACCTGGAGACGCTTTTTCTCACTCTCAACCGAATCACAGATGTCAGCCCACTGGCAGGACTAAAAAATCTGGACGCTCTCCTCTTAGAAGATAACCAAATCACCGATATTAGTCCTCTAGCCAGACTCACTAACCTGGAGAGTCTTATCCTCACATACAATCAAATCACAGATATTAGTCCTCTTTCCAGACTACAAAACCTGAAATGGCTTCGCCTCGATAACAACCAAATTAAACATATTAGCTCTCTGCCTCTGGCAAGTCTCACCAGCTTGGAGAGCCTTGACCTAACAAACAATCAAATAACAGATATTAGTTCTCTTTCCCGACTACAAAACCTGACTGGGCTTTACCTCGATAACAACCAAATCACAGATATTAGCCCTCTGGCAAAACTCACAAGTCTAGAAAGACTTGGTCTAACAGACAATCGAATTACAGATATCAGTCCTCTAGCCAGACTCACCAATCTGAAGCATCTTATCCTCACCGACAATCAAATCACAGATATTAGCCCTCTAACAGAACTCATAAACCTGACTAAGCTTAATCTCAACGGCAACGAAATCGAAGATATTAGTTCTCTTTCCGGACTACAAAATCTGAACTGGCTTTACCTCTACGACAACCAAATCAAAGATGTTAGCCCTCTGGCAAAACTCACAAGCCTGGAGAGCCTTGACCTGACAAACAATCAAATCACGGATATCAGTTCTCTAGCGGGATTGACCAGTCTGGAGGTGCTTTACCTTACAGGCAATGCGATTCCTTCGGATAGCTCCGCTAACGCACAACCAACTTGCCCAGTCAGTCCTCCAGATATTTGCTATTTTTGAGAACTCGCTTGATGGGTGAGATTGTGATGACCCTATTTTAAAGATTTTCATTTTTATTTCCTAAACAGGTATACAGAACCTGGACTTTCATTGAAGGGAGAGCTAATTAAAGCATTATTCCCATCTATGGCAATTGAACTACTAAATGCATCAAATTTAGCCCCATCAGGAGCTGTAATTCGCTGGAGTAGTGAACCTGATCGTATGTCAAAAAGGTAAGCAGAACCAATTTGATTATCATCCGAAGAGCCGATGATAGCATAATTACCGTCTATGGCTACTGAAAGACCAAATGCGTCAATCGCATCGCCCTCCGGAGGGATGAACTTTCGGAGCAGGGAACCAGTTTTTATGTTAAAGAGGTAAGCTGAACCTATTTCATCATGAGTCCAAGAGCCAATCAGAGCATAGTCGCCATCTATAGCCAATGAACGACCGAATCCGTAGCCCAAATCACGATCAGGAGCCGTAAATTTTTGGAGTAGGGAGCCAGTTTTTACGTTAAACAGGTAAACCGAACTAACGTCATCGTAACTCCCAGAGCCAATCAGAGCATAGTGACCATCCATGACTAATGAGTGACCAAATATCGTAGCCGTATAACCATCAGGGGGCAAAAATTTCTGGAGTAGAGAGCCAGTCCTGACGTCGAATAAATAAGCGGCTCCACTATCATCTCCCTTATCATCATCTAACCAGGAACCAATCAGAGCATAGTTACCATCTATGGCGACAGAATTACCAAATTCATCATCCCAATTTCCATCAGGAGCGGTAAGTTTCCAGAGTAGGGATTTAGTGTTTATGTCAAACAGATAGACTGAACCACCGTTATTACCATTGGATGAGCTAATCAAAACTTTATTGCCATGGATAGCGACTGAAAAACCAAATTGGTCTCCCCAATCACCATCCGTGGGTTCAAATTTCCAGAGTAAGGAACCAGTCGTCAAATCAAACAAGTAGGCTGCACCACTATCCGTTGAATTATCACCTGCATCGGAGCCAATAATAGCATTACTCCCATCTATGGCGACTGAATTACCAAATCGGGAGATGGAACCCCTAATTTTTTTTATGAAGTTAAACGTATGAGTTGTCGCAGGAGCCTCCAGCCTCCAGCCAAACACTACGCTTTTCCGTGCCGGAGCGTTATTTGTCGTCGATACGAATAATGTCTCTCCCGTAGCATTCTGGACTTGAAACAAGCAAAGTCCCAATCCAGTACCTGAACAGTCAACCACTTCGGTGTATCCTTTTTCAATTAAACTGTCAATGACTGCACCTCGTTCCGAATTATTAAACTGAGCCATATTAAATATCGCTTGCCACCCTTCCTCAATTAACAATGTTCTAGCGTCTTGATATGTCATGCCTTGACGCAGTTTAGGTATGGGTTGCGCTAAGGCGGAGAGATTTCCCCAGAAAACCGTACTCAAAACCAGGCTCGAACAGAATAGTTTAAACATTTTGGCAACAATAAAAATATTTCTTGATTTTTGGAAATAGTCTCTGTAAACTAGAATACTACCATAAATGTATGATTATTATAAGAATTAATGATTTTTGCCCTTGACAAGGAGTTTATCAACAATGAAACCGATTCGTACTGTTACTTTGATAACTAGCTTATGGATGTTCAGTGGCTGGGGATGGGGAATCACTCAAGCTGCTGAACCCAGTTTTGGCAGTTCTTTTAAAGAGTGGTGTCTCCAGAAAGCCACTGTGTCAACTGAGGCAAGAATAACTATAGAGGTTTTGTTAACGGAAGCAGGTACAACGAATTGCGAACGCGCTGCCAACAACCTGTTAAGCCGCACAAAGCTTTCCTTCCCAGAAGCCCCTATTACAGATCTCAGACCTCTTTCTGGACTCACAAATCTCAAGGAACTTTACTTCCATCTCAACAATATTCAAGACATTAGTCCTCTTTCTGGACTCATAAATCTGGAGAAGCTTTACATCAGCGGCAACCCACTTGCAGATATTAGCCCTCTTTCCGGACTCACGAACCTGACTGAGCTGGGTCTCAACGACAACCAAATAGAAGATGTTAGCCCTCTTTCTGAACTCACGAATCTGAAGGATCTTCGCCTCAAAAATAACCAAATTACAGACATCAGTCCTCTAGCTAAACTAACCAATTTGTGGGTACTTTACCTCAGCTACAACCAAATCACAGACATCAGTCCTCTAGCCAGACTAAAAAACCTAAGGCTGGTTAACCTGACAGGGAATCCGATCACAGAAAGAAATTGCCCAGTCTTTCCTCCAGAGATTTGCGATTTTGATACCTCACCATGGGTTCCTTAAATTTAAGTTGATTTGAGTCGGGAACAATTTAATCAGCTATTCAATCCGCAAAAGCTGTTTATTGTTCCAAATAAAATACTGAGTTTCTACGCCAGGAGGAACGTAAGTGGATTGGATAGCTTCGGGCGGATCAACTACCAGAAGATTACTATCGAGGCGAAAATCTAGTCCAACCGTAGAAACAAATTCGGGAAAGTATACGGCTCCCGTGTAGGCATCAACAATTGCAAATACTTGGCAAGTAGTCCCACACCCCCAGGTCGCAATTGTGTAGTGTTGGGCAAAGTTGGGACCATCTTTAATGCCATACTTTAGAGCATCTCTGAAAGTGTAGGCTTTAGGATGGCTGTCAAAATCAATAGGTGCGTGCTTTGTCAACGCTACGGTATCAACCGGATAGTCGTCGAATATCGGTGGGTTTGTCTTTGGGTTAACCTTAATGCTATCCTTTTTCAGATGAGGATCAGCTTTTTTTAGAAGTTCAACTATTTCGGTATATCCATTGTGTTGAGCTATGGTCAAAGCCGTGTCACCGTAGGGGGTTTGAGTTGTTGCATCAGCATGATTTGCTAGTAATAATTTCACGATTTTGATATGTCCACCTGCGGCTGCTCTCATCAGAGCAGTTGTGCCAACATCTCCAGCATCTTGGACATCAATATCTGCCCCTTTTTCAATCAAAATTTGAGCCATTTCAAGATGTCCCTCTCCGGCTGCATACATAAGAGCTGTTTCTCCTTCACCACTTTCAATGTTGACATCTGCATCAGCCTCTAACAAAACATTAAAGACATCGGCATTTCCATTGAGTGCAGCAAACATCAAGGCGGTGATAGCATTTGGATTGCTAGCATTAGCATCTGCACCATTAGCTAATGCCGCTTTTACTCCCGCCAGGTCTTGCTCCCTAACCGATTCTAATAAAATCGAATTGTGAGCTTCCTTTGACTCAATTCTTGCCTGTGAATTTGATGGGGCTTTATTTTGACGTTTGTTGGATTCTGTCGTTGAATTGGCTGGTTGTGAAGTCGGTTGGGCAGGTTCAGCTTTTTGGGAAACAGAATTCGTTGAATCGGTGGGAGATTCTTCATTAAAGTTTTCGGCTGATTCTTGGATACAACCGCCGAGTAGTATTGTAGCTGTTAACAATAAACAGGTTCTTTTTATAATCAGTGTAACCAAATTATCACTCTTTATTAACATAAGCCGTACAGTGTAAATACAAGTTTAGGGACTATTCCATTCAACAGACTGGTAAATTTGGTGCAGCAAAACTTGGTTATTGAGTGAAAATTGAGTAAAGTCTCGTGACCAATTTAGATTATCCAATGTTGTATCATAAATAATTGCCCAATATTTGCCAGTCGGATGATTAATAGCAACAACATCATTACCGACTAAAGCCGAATTTCCGTTAATTGATTTTTCAATGTAATATCTTGAGTCTGAATCAAACCTATTTTAAAAAGCTGTTACATCACTGCTAGAACCACTAAATAGCTGGATTAAAACATGGTTAGCTCCCATCAAAGCTTCGGACTGTCCTTCCTGCAAATAACAGTAAGCGATTGGTTCCATAATATAGATTTCTTTCCAGACTCCACCTTTGGTTGTGCTTTTTGCTACTGCTCGATAGTTACTGGCGACTTCAAAAACTAAACCTGATTGTTGATCACGAATCGTTTTTAAGCGTTGAGACGGAGTATTGTCTTCCTTTTCACAGCTATAGGCTATTGAGGATTGAATCAGGAGAATGGACAATGCCATTAATGGAATGTTGATTAGAGCCGTTTTGAGTTTCATCTATTTGCTCATTAGATTGATGGCTATGGTATCACGCTAGTCAAGGGATGGCTTGATACAAATAATTATAATTGGATTGCGATTTATTAAAAATCTTGAATTAAAGTAACAAAGCGATCGCGCCGCCACTGTGCCAGTGTAGGGTAAATCATCTTGACCAGAAGGGGTATGCGATCGCCCCAGCGACTTTTTGCATAAATCTGAAATCGAGGGGCAATAAGTACAATGATACCTGCCGATTCATAACAGGAACATGAATCATGCAAAAGCTAAATCAGCCAAATCGACTAGAGAACCAATCCATACCTCCCAGAAATCCAGTTGGGAGTGAGGATAACCACTCTAGAAGAGTATCTCCCAAACATGAATCTGGTTTCTTGACCAACGCTTTAGGATGTTTACTGATTGTGCTACTGGGACTCAGTGCTTGTGGACAACCTGTCAATCAGAATGACCGTTCAACTCAGGAACCTCAACCTGAATCTGAATCTGAATCTGAGTTATCCCAAACCGATTCACAGGAAACTGAATTGTCCCAAGCTGAATCATCTCCACGTCGTTCCCAGACAACTCAAGTTCCAGAAGCGGCTAAATCTCCTGTTCAAAAACGAGTTAAAGTCTTTTTTCCAGTTACCGAATCGTCAGATCCTACTACCGTCAAATCCGTTTGGCGAAACACATCCAGTCCAGGTGTTGCCAAATTCGCGCTCACTCAACTCCTCGCCGGTCCCACTTCCTCGGAAAAACAGCAGGGACTCTCCTCTCTTACCCCTTTAAGTGGACGTTCTAACTGTGGTCAAGATTTTACGATTTCTATCGATGAGGGTACAGCATTTGTACAATTTTGTCGTAAAATAACTCACTATGGCATTGCCGATTCAGTGCGAATGACAAGTGCAATTGTGGAAACGCTCCAACAGTTTTCCACTGTGGCTGAGGTAAGTATTCTTGACCAAAACGGAAATTGTTTAGTTGCTGACGGGAAAGGGACTCTTTGTTTAGAGAAAGGACTCAATCAGGCAAAGCTAACTCCCCAATCTAAAATTGCGATTAATGGCTTTGGATCGGTAGATATTGGCATGACTGTTAAGCAAGCGTCACAGGCGGTGGGAGTTAATTTAGTCCCGATGTCCTCAAATCCTCATCCGGATTGTAGCTACTATCAAATGGAGCGAAATCCCGAAGAACTTGGGGTTTCTTTTCTGGTGAGTAACGGACGTATTGCCCGAATTGATATTGAAGACTCTCGCCCTCAAACGATTAGTGGCGCAAGGGTTGGTGATACAGAAAAACGGGTTCAATCGATTTATAAACAAAGGCTGCGGGTGAACCCCGCACAGCATCACGGTAATTTTCTGACGTTTGTTCCCCAAAGTCAACGAGACAAAAACTTGCGCCTTCACTTTCGTACAGATGGAACTCAGGTGTCCCAGATTGTTATTGGTAAACTTCCAGAAGTAGATTATGAAGAAGGTTGTTTAGGTTTTGAAACAGATTGATTAATAATGGTAATGGTTGGGGTTGTGAAACAAAAGAACCAACATTGCTTTAGACTATTTTTTTACTTTACAATTAAGTGGCAGATAGGGATAAATTTTAAATTCAAGAATACGGATCAATAAAAATGAAGAAAAATAAATTCAAAACAATTAGTATGGTTTTACTAATATTAGTGAGTTTTTGGTTAATTGCAGATGATATATTTTTGGCTTTAAATAAAGCAACGGACATAAACTTTTCTGAAAGATCTAAAGAAGAAAATGCGGCGCGAATATTAAAGTGGAATCTCAATAAATGTCCGAAAATAATTAATTTACACGGGAAGTGAATATGGAGAAGCAACTGTAACGGTAAAGTGTAGTAACGGCAAAGCTTATTTGTTATCTTTCAATGATCTTCATCATGTGACAGATTTTTTGGATGTTTATGATTGGGATATAGACGAAATATAGCAGATTGCGAAAGTATGGGGTACAATGTTTGAGATAAAATTATCTTGAATTTCTAAACATGAAAGCCTATTCACTAGATTTCCGAAAGAAAATCTTGGACACCTATCACAATACACCGATATCTCAAAGACAATTAGCCTTTAAGTTTAATGTCGCATTGAGCTTCATTAGCAAGCTACTAAAACAGTGGAGAGAAACTGGGAGCTTTGAACCGAAGCCCCTGCCCGGTCGCCCCAGAAAACTGAATCCAGCTCACGAACAAGTACTCATTGAGATTCTCGAACAACATAAGGATTGGACGTTAGCAGAATATCAGCAAGAGTTGAAGGAGAGAACCGGAGTTGAAGTCAGTACAACCCTCCTCTGTCGCCTCTTTAATAATCTGGGCTATCCGCTCAAAAAAAAACAATGCATCCCACAGAGAAAGAAAGTGAGCGAGTCCAACAAGCCAGAGTAGACTACTGGAGAGAAATCGAGGGAATCGACCCTGAAAACCTGGTTTTCGTAGATGAATCCGGAGTTAATCTCGGAATGACGCGCAGTCATGCTCGTGCCGAAATCGGGAGACGGGCACATGGAGATACGCCGGGACAAAGAGGAAAGAATGTTTCAATTGTTGGAGCAATGGCATTAACGGGCATCTTATGCTTTTATAACATTATGGGAGCCTATAATACGTTGAGCTTTGATGCATTCATAATTAATCATTTAGTACCCAAGCTATGGAAAGGGGCGTGTGTAGTTATCGATAATTGCTCAATTCATAAAAGTAAAGAACTCCGCGAAGCCATTGAGAAAATCGGGGCTAGATTAATATTTCTCCCACCCTATTCACCCGACTTTTCCCCGATTGAAAACGGTTGGTCAAAAGCCAAAACAAATCTCAAAAAGCTCAAACCAAGAACGTATCCTGATTTGGTGAAAGCGCTCCAGGAATCGTTAGATTCAATCACCACAAAAGATATCCGTAACTGGTTTACCCATTGCTGCTATTGTTCCTCATAATTTCGCAATTCGCTATATAATCTAGGATCAATTTTATTTGAACAGGAAGATTTAGAGGGAGCGCTAGAAGCCTTCCGCCAATCGGCTGAAAGTAACTCGAATTATGCCAATGCTTATTATGGGGCAGGTTTAGTCTTTCTGCGCCATAATCGATTGCGGGATGCCCAGCAAATTCTCGAATATGCCCGAAATCTGTACAGAAACCAAGGCAACGAGCAATGGGAAATCCGGGCAGAACAATTATTACAACAAATTCCTAACTGATAAGTCAGTAGGGACAAATGACAAATGACAAATGACAAATGACCAATAACCAATGACGATCTCCACCTTAAAAATTGGCAACTAACCTTGCTTTCCTGAGCAAAAAGGTAAGCACTGTCTCTTCTTGTGCAAGAATATCAGCTTTGCCTTCCATCCCGAATTGAAGGACGCATTTATTTTTGCCCTGACTGAGAAACAGGCGTTCTGGCTCAATGGTTACCTGGTAGAATGCTGCAATTGTTGCCGTCTTCTGGCTAGGGGCGACAGTCGCGATCGCAGGTGTCTGATTTGGGTTCAGTTGAATCGTATCCTCAGATATTTGCCTAACTACACCGTTGAGTGTACCGTAATCGGGATAGGGACAAGCCGAGACGCGCATTTGCACAGTTTGACCGACGTCTAATTTACCAATATCAGCCGGAGATACAGCAGCTTTTATTTCTAAAGGCACATCACTGGGAACAATTTGGGCAATGTTTTGTCCAGGTTGCACCGTTTGACCTGGGTTGCGTAGATTAAACTGGGAAATAATCCCATCAGCCGTGGCTCTAATCGTGGTTTGCTCTAAATCAAGGTCAATTTGTTGGAGTTCCTGGTTATTCCGTTCTAGCTGTTTCTGGATTTCAATGCGCTGTTGAATCAAGGCTTCTTTTTCTTTCGCTAGTATGGCGAGACTCGCTTCACCCGTCGCTTTTTCTTGAGCGATAGCCAAAGCTGCGATCGCAACGTCTGCATCACTGGGATTGAGACTGGCTTTGGCGCTTTGCTGTTTGGCTTGAGCCGCTTTAACTGCTTGTTTTAACTGCTCAATGGTTTGGTGTTGTGCCTCAACAGTGGCTTTTTGTGCCTCAACGGTTTGTTTGTGCTGCTCAACTGCCAGTTGGGCTTCTTCCAATTGATTTTGAGAAAGGGCACCCAATTGGGCGATCGGTTGATAACGGTTGAGTTTAGAACGGGCAGCATTTAACGCCGCTTGACTAGATTTTAAGTTGGCTTGAGTTGATGTTAATTGAATTTGCGCTTTTTGTAATTCGTTCTGTGCGCTGCTCACATTTGCCTCAGCTTCTTGGAATTGGGCATGACTGGTAATGTCTAAATCTCGATAATCCCGTTGACGGTGACTCAGTTGGGCATTAGCTGAAGCAACAGCGCGGTTAATTCGGTTTGTTTCTGCCTGAATCTGACGATTTAGGGCGCTAATTTGGGCGTTAATTTGAACCATTTGGCGTTGTGCTTGCTGAATATTATTTTGCACTTTCTGTTTTTCAGTTTGCAGGTTAGAATCATCCAGAGTGGCTATAATATCTCCCTTTTTTACCTCTTGATTTTCCCTAGCGGAGATACTAATGACCGAACCCTGTGTAGCCGTCTGAACTAACCGCAACTCTCCAGCCGGACGTACCTGAGCTTGAGCTTTTACAGTTACTCTATATTTCGTTACCGAACAAAGCGCGATCGCCACACCCACAGCACCAACCATGAATAGTCCGCCCCACTTTGTCCAACGACTTATTGGTGGCAGAAATTCATTGTTTTGAATAAGCGGTAAAAAATCTGGGCTAGGAGTACTGACCATGGTAATAATGAGTATAATGAGCGGAGAAACCTGACTTTTTACAGTATGTCGTGCCGCTGTAGGGGCGGGTTTCACGACTATCTTTTCGGTTGCACCTAGATGTAACTAAACCCGCCCCGATTCAGGTTTATAGAGTTTCCGATTAAGGGATTAAAAAATCTAAATGCTCACCTGTTTGTTGCCGTAACTCATCAACAAAACCTTGTAACTTCAACTTGCCAGACTCCAACATAACGATCCAATCTACCCGTTGAATCACTCGAGGACGATGACTAATCAAAATCGTTGTTTGACCTTGACGATGAGCTAGTAATCGGGTCAAAACCTCCGTTTCGCTAACCGGATCAAGAGCGCCTGTCGATTCATCTAAAATCAGTATAGGTGGGTGATTAACAATTGCTCTAGCAATCGCTAATCGCTGTCGTTGTCCACCGGAAATATTTGCCCCAAATTCTCCTAATACGGTTTGATATTTATCTGGTAATTGACTGATAAACTCGTCAGCCCCCGTAATCTGACAAGCTTGTACAATCTGCTCAAAAGAAACGTGAGGATCACCGAGGCGGAAGTTTTCCACAATTGAGCGACGCCAAAAGTGGGCGTCTTGGGGAACTAGCACAACCTGTTGTCGCAAACCATTGAGGCACAAATCCTGTTGATTATAACTACCAAAGCGAATATTACCCGACTGGAGCGGATATAGACTAGCAATGAGTTTAGCCAGGGTACTTTTACCACAGCCAGATTTGCCAATTAGGGCAATCACTTTACCCCCAGGAAACCTTAGGGAAAAGTCTTGCAGCAAAGACACTCTACCCGCGTGGTGAAAGTTAAGATTAGTGCAGATAATGTCAGCATTACTAGGAATCCGAACCCAGGGCTTTTGACTACCGTCTTTCGTTTCCGGTGGCGTGTCAATGACTTCAGTAAAACGCTGGGTGGCAGTTTTGGCGCGGGTGAATTCATCGACAAAGCGAATTAGGGTATCAATTAAAGTTGTAAAATTACCATTCATGCTGTTAAACGCCAAGAGCATACCAATCGTTAACTCTTGTTGAATCACCAACGTGCTACCGAACCAGAGTAGGGTAATACTGCCGATACTAGAAACTAAATTGGAGAAGATTCCATTGATAATGCCAATTTGATTTGTCCCCAGAGTGAGAGTCGCCAGACGACTAAAGCGACCTTGGAATTCTTCCCAGAATTGAGGTGCGGCTGTTGTGGTTTTCAGAGTGAGAGCGCCTTTGAATGTTTCGACTAAGATCCCTTGATTTTCGGCTTCAGTGACTAAGACAGAACGAGTTTTTTGGTGTAATGTGGGCATAAATATGACCGTTGAGAGGGTCATCAACAGAGCAATTACACCAGCGACAGCGGTAAGTTTAGCGCTATAAAATACCATGCAACTCACCGAAATCAGAGCAATAAAAAACTGACTTGGCAGGGAGACAACCACCTGAGCAATCAACTGATTGATTTCCTGAATATCCCGCAATCGACTAGCAATTTCACCACTGCGACGGGATTCATAGTAATCTAGGGGCAGGCGCAGAATTTGCCGTGCGAAGTCCAAGATGAGTCCTAATTCCAGACGCTGGGCAAAGTGAGCAATCAGGTTAGATTGGGCAAGTCGCAGACTACTACTAACCAGGTGCATAACAATGACTGCGATCGCGACACTGGTTAGGAGTTGGGTATCCCCTCGCACAAGGACATCATCGGTGAGGAGTTGTAGCAGGAATGGAGAAGCTAGGGAGAGTAAACCGAGTACCACGTTAAGCAGTAAGGTTTGGGCAAGCAGGGCGCGGTAGGGTAAAATACGCCGGAAAAAGCGACCCAATCCGCCAATTTTCTCTTGTTCATCGGGTTGGGCAAAAAAGCGGACTGGATCAGGTTCAAGCAGCAGCATAACCCCACCCGTCCAGGCTTCCATGAGCCACTTTTGGGAAAGATAACGGATACCGACACTGGGATCAGCAACAACGTATTTATTGTTCCGTTTGCCATACAAAACTACCCAGTGATAGCCTTTCCAGTGAATAATTGCTGGCAGAGGTACGGCTTTTTTATTCACAACATCGAGAGGCGCTTTAATCCCCCGGGCATTAAAACCGAGAACTTCAGCGCCCCGTTTCAACCCCAATAAAGTGGTTCCATCTTGTCGAGTTCCCACAGCTTGCCGCATTCGGTTCAGGGTGAAGGTACGACCATAATATTTAGCAATAGAAGCCAGACAAGCCGCACCGCAGTCTTCTTCGCTATGCTGTTGAATAAGCTGGAATTTCATCGTTATACCGAGTGGCATTTCAAGGAAATAGGACGAATGGCACTGGAAATTTACAATTTTGGATCACCAAAACCATTGATATACCGTAGGGTGGGTTTCGACTTCGCTCAACCCACCAGCCTTAAGTCAGTATGCTACGTCTGAAACCGGGGCGGGTTTAGTCACATCTGGGTGAGATAAGAAACGATAACAGTGAAACCCGCCCCTACCTTCCTCACCTTTCCCATCTGCGACACGACCCAAGACGGTTTAACGTGATATAAAAGGTGGTTCCAGAGTTAGCACCGAGGGAACACGCTCTGGTGCGGCTAGTCGCAGTAACTCATAACCAATCCCTGCTAGTCCAGTCATGAGTCCAGGAGTCTCAACTTCTAAAGGAACGCCACAGAGCCAGCCATGGTGATTGATCCTGTCGAGGATAATGGCAGCAAGGCGGTCAACTTGAGTTTTCCACTGGGGTTCATCTAACATTTGGCTGGCTTGTAGGAGTAACTCCAGATTGCCTAAATCACCGTGACACAGGGAATGATTACCACCAAAACCATGAGCCAGAGTGGTTTTGAGGGCGATGTCAATCTCGGCTCGGATTTGAAGATCATCCACATAGGGAAGACACCCCAGACGAGCCAGTCCAATTCCTGGTGCGCCATTACACCATGCAGTCATAAACTTTGCCGAGGATTGCTCTGTCCCCTGTCCCGGTATCTTCGCATCACGCCGATCAAACCAGTTACCTTCCTCCTGGCAAAAGAGGGTGCGTTCAAATTCAATGGCTTGTCGAGCCAGGGTGTGAAATCGCGGCTCCCCTGTGAATGCTGCTAATTTGAACAACGCCCAAGCTATACCGGCGGCACCATGGGAAAAGCCGGAAAGTGGACTCTGACTAAATCCATGTGCCACCCAAGCTAAACCCCGTTCCATTGGTTGAGCATGAGCCAGAAGCCAGTCACCGCATTGGACAGCCGTTTGCAACGTTAACGAAGAAGGGGAATGGTGATGTAGAGTCATTAGACTAGCAATACATCCTGCTGCACCACCAATCAGATCAAACTGCTGATCGGATTCGATTAAATTGGGGAGTAATGCCGCAATTTGCTCGGCTTCAGCGATTAGTTCGGGTTGTTCCCACAGCACTCCTAAGTGAGTGAGGGTGTAGATGACTCCGCCCCATCCAGTAAAGGCACCAATCGAGGTAACCACTGACTTGACCTGTTCCACTTGATGGCGTACCGTTTTTATCGCCGCTTGAGCCAAGACAGTGTAACGTTTTTGGTTTGTCACGGCACCAAGATAGGCAAGGAAAAGGGCGATACCTGGTAGCCCGGTATAAAGGTCTAGTCCAGAGGAAACCAGCATCCAATTCCGTTGGTCAACCAGTGTCAGTCCAACCCAAGTGGCATTTTCTTCACCTTGCACCACTAAGGACTCAAGTCGCTCTCCCACGGCTAAGGCGGCAGCAAGAAACTGATTCTGATCAACACTAGTATTTGAAGGATGAGAAATTATCGGTCGGGAGACTGACCCGTGTTTGCGTTCATCTCCAGTTACGGTGGTTGCCAACGATGCCCGGATATACCAGGTTTGTTGAGCCAGATCCTGATCACTCAACTGACGCAAACGCCGTTCCGGAGAGGACATGGTAGATTCATCAAAAAAGTTGTCAATCCGTTTCCCGGAACTACTCCACAAATGACGTGAACCGGGATGGGTAAAAAATGCCGGAATATCACCTTGCTCTAGATCCTCTCGCTCCGCAGGGATCACCCGAACCAGATCCGAGTCATTTTTGACTTCACTCCAAAGTTGATCAAACAAGCGATCGCGGTTTAAGGCGTCGCGTAAAACGTCTGGATGAAAGCTCTCATGGAGTAATATGCCATAGAACCGAGTTGGACGCAGAATCACACGCACCTCATCTTCACGAAAAGCCGCCAGAGGTCCTGAGTCACACAGAAGTTGCTCGCGATGGTTCAGGAGCAATCGGTACATCGCGGTGAAACCCTTGATCAGGGATGGAATATAGTCCAAGAGACGCACCTCTTGTCCCGGCAACTGGGGACGATGATCACCCGCTTTTAACGGAAATCGGCTGCGTTTGAGTTGCATCTGGTCTGTACCTGCTCCTTCCCAGTAGGGGAGGGGATCAGGGGATAGCTGACCCGCTGTAGCACCCAAACCACTGATATCTAAGCCCTCTGACTGAGCATCGAACCAAAGGCGCATGGGTAATAAGCCAACTTTCAATACTGACTGGAGGAGTCTATTGACAACGAGTTGTTCCATATTGTTTTCATCTCTGCGTTCTCTGGGTGGATGAAACAGAGCTTCTAGATCCAGAAGCACAGGATGTTCCCCGGCTGCAATCAGATTCTCGAAATGAAAATCAGTAGCACCCAAGGCATATAAAATTGCCAGGTATGCACCTTGTCGCTCGTAGAATCGTTCCAGTTCAGCCGTTGTCTTACACCCCTGTGCTGTGACGAATTCAACCCATCCGTAGTCACCCCGGTTGAGAACGTTTAACGTTCGCAAGGTTGGGTGGTTACCGCGTTGGTTCAACCAGGATAAGAGTTCCTGGAAATGGACATCAATGCCCAATGATTTCGGTTTATAAACAACTTTCCAGCCAGACGTGAATGTGGCAATGAGTACTGATCGTCCGCCCCGATGTTTGTCTCCTAAGTTCCCCTCTAGCTGCGATAATTTGTCCGATGTTTTGTTGATTCCTAGAATTGTTTGCAGGGTATGCCAATCTTGACAAAGGTGAGTAAGAAACTCAAGGCTAAAGCAACTAAGATGATGAATATGGAGCAGGAGTTGGCGAGCTAAAACCGGGTATTCTGCGAGGATAGCCAATGCTATATCCTGCTGATTTAGCAGCTGAATGAAGCTCTCAAAGCGCTCTTTCGGGGTATCTCCTTTGAGCAGTCCCTGTAACCGAGCTACGTTAAGTTCTAGGACTAGAGTGCGGTTTAATAGATGGAGTAATTCCTGAGACCAATTTGCCAAAAGTATGGCTTCGATGGTGTCTGGGTCAAAGGGTAGAGAAGTGTGTGCCGTAACCAGCTTCTGGATTCCTTGGCGGAGATTGTCAATGCCTTGGCGCAGCAAAGGCTCGATCACATAAAGAAATCCGACTTCGGGTTTGTTGTTCCATTGTTTGAGTAGCGCTACGGCATCGAAAGACATGGAACCAGCAAAGGCTTGGGTAAGATGTTCAACCCATTTTGGAGGTATAGATCTGCGATCCTGAACGGCATTTATCGGCTCACCGAGTAACTGCAAAAACTCTTTTTCATTAATACCATTGAGTGCCAGACGTTGCTCAAAAAATGTCGCGCTTGAAAACTGGGAACGCCAGCGTTCTAGACGACGTTCAGCCAATTTCCAATCTATGTTATGTTTGGGTTTAGGATAAGTACAAGTACGCAGCGATGCTATCCGTTCTGTTAACGTTAGGGCGTGATACCAAGCGGTGGATGGACTTGAGGAGCGAGGTACAGGGATTATCGTCGAGTTGCTTGTATCCTCTGATGGCGTCACAGTATACCTCCATGGCGACAGTAATTTCCGGTAAAGGTGGGTGAACCATGACAGCTCACCCAATGTTTATTAGCAGAGGCTTTACATAAAACGAAATGCCCCTATCGTATTAGATGCTGAAACAGCAACAGGTTGAGGTTGATGACATGGCTTGGCTAATGTTCTTACAATTGGAAAGCCACGACCATAAGCTTAACTGAAGAGGTTGGGAGCCATTCTTCAAAGATGTTGACGCGCCACCAACGAGGTTTTGCATCTCCTGCTCCGCCAATTCTAGGGAACCTGCGGGATTCTCCGGTAACTGCGATCGCTGCTCTTCACTCAAGCTCTGGCGATACTCTTCATCTTTCCAAGCGCGAATGATGTCAATATTTGACATACTTTTTCTCCTTAAGTTTTATTGGTGTATTCGGGTTTGACCCCTTACAGTTGGGCTTATTAGGGTGGCGTTTTCGGATTTATGCACTTTGGCAGAGCTATCTGGGAAAAGGTGTTGTTATACAACCCAAAAGCAGCTCATTCCAATAAAAGTGCTATTCCTCTAACGCCTCAAACCCTATAACTGGCTTAGTAGGATCGAGTTTTGCGATTTATGCAGTTAACTGGAAGAAATTCTGCGATCGCACAGAACCTTGGCGTGTGAAAGCACAAGATGTTGATCAGGGGTTGGGTTTTATGAATGATTGGAAAATCCTGTAATCATTTTTTGATCACCAGTCTGATGATTAGGGCGAGTAACTCATACGATCCAAACAGAATACTGATGGAAACGGTCATGAGGGGAATAGCATAAGCAGGCTTCACAGCTAGCTTATTGGAGTTATCGGATAAGCTCTATTTATAGGCTAAAACCTCTTCAATACATATTTTCTTGGAACATTTTTTAATTGAAATTGCCTCCGCTTGTTGCAAGTCCCTTGCCGCCTCTTTTGAGATAACGTATCCGAATACACTGCCCAAAAGTATCAAGACAATAATTTTAGAAATTACCGCAAGTCTAGTCATCTCAAGCTTGAAATTGATGACCCTTCTTTGCCATGGGCGAATTCTCCCTTTCTTGACTCAAATTAAAATAGATTATAGTTTGGCTTACCCCGTTAGGGGCGCGATCGCTTTCGCCTTCGTCTTCCTCGATAATGAGTATTACTTTTGTCAAGTACAATTTATACAAATTAGATGAGCTTACCCTGATCCTGGGTTGAGTCTAATTGATTCGGATACCTTGGATTGGCTTATTGAGGTTTGTTTTTGGGTTTATGCATTTAGGTAGGCTAACGATGCACCTTCCTTATTAGGATTAAGTTTTTCGATTTATGCAGTTAACGGGAAAACATGACACGCTCTAGCCTTGAGTCGCTGCGTAAGGGACTTGCGGCTTAATAATATACCAATCAAGCTTGGCTGAGTTGATGAATACAGCTTTCCTCACTGGTACTTTATTTTTACGCAGCTCCCTAAGTTCTCTCGGAGCAATTTCTGATACAGTTAAATTAGTGCAACACTAGCTGATCAGAATTATACGTTCTACACGAGCCAGTAACCATGTCAAATGGACAACATCAGGAGATTATTGATCAATTCTGTATTTTATATGAGAGAACCAGCCATAAGGGTTATCCCGGCTTCAAACCCTCGCTTCAGCCGCGCCTGAAACGCCGCATGGAAAAACTGGTTCAGTTACATCCAGAGTGGCACAGGAACGATTATGTTGACTATTTCTGGAGTCTCATCAATCAGGAATCACAGCCCGAATCAGAACAACAATTCGCCCATCTCCATCTGGTTGCTTATTTGGATGCTTCTCGCTGCCATTTTATCCGCCAGTTTTCCCGCAAATTCCCCTTTCCTTTAGCCACCTGTCTCCATTTCTTTGACCTGACAACGGATGTTCTCTATAATCGCGACTCTTTAAAAAAAATTATTGATAACTATAAAGGGACTACGAGTCATGCCGCTAATTTGAAAACTTATGTAGAAGGTGCCCTTAAGAATATCATCCTCGACCAAATGAATTGGGAATCTGACTGGCATCTTTTATGTAATGTGGATCTCACCAGTCGCCGAAAATTCAATAATGCCCAGCAACGATTGAAAGAGGCTTTATTGCGTCAAGGAGTAAGGGAACCGATGATTTCTCACTATTGCTTTGCTTGGCAGCATTTTGTTCCTATCTATAAAAACAATCGGCGTTATAACCCGAGCCAAAGGAAAGGCAGGGCGTGGGTGCAACCTGAACTCAGTGATTTTGAAGAAACAGCTAGAGCGTATAATATGAATCGCTTTGTTGCCAATGCTCCCCTACAGGTTTCATCTGGATCAAACGTAACGGCACAGATGATTCAGCAATGGATGACGAGTTGTATTAATGCGTTACGCAATTATCAGAAACTGGTAGAAACCTCAAGAGATGCCGATAGCTATGAAAAACACTATGATTTATCGGTTAATCCTTGGGAAATAGTGGAGTCTGACCAAGATTCTGACGAATTAATCAATCATATAACGTCTAGTTTACAGGCACAACTCCAGACTATTGATCAAAATTTAGAAAAAATTAGGAGTAAAATTCCCCAGCAATTTCGTCAGGCGGTTATGCCTTTGTGCTATCCTCACGAACTTTCGCTGCTGGTTCAAGAACAGTTTGCTAAGAAAGTGGGAGTCAATCAAGGGACAATCGCTCGTTTTATCGCCAATACCTACAAATCTCCTCTGTTAACTCAACTCGATAGTTTGATGCGGACGCAGTTATCCCCTGATTTGGAGGGTTGGAGTCAAACCTATGTGAACGAGTTTTTGTCAAAGCGATTTGCTAATCCTAATCAAACTCATGAGATTGATCGGGCGTTAATGGTTACTATTAATTCTCTCGATCACCAGTCCCAATTACTCCTTAGATTGTATTATGGGCAAAACAAGAGTATTGATACCCTGGTTGAGGATTTAGCCTATGAGTCTACCTATACCATCGACCAAAATTTAATTTCAATTCGATCTGAGTTGCAACGAGTCGCTAGAGAAACAATCCATAAACTACAGATCAGTTATGTTGAGCAAGTCACTAGAACCTACTATAAGCAAGTCGTATCTTGCCAATTATTGACAGCTTTCTCCAGTATGAAATTGAGGAAAATTCTGAAAATGCGATATGCCCAAAGACTGCCTGAAGACAAGATTGCTCGGCTGCTGCCCAACGAAAACATAAGCCAAGTGATTAACGACGCTAAACAGCAATTACAGCAGGTTTTACTCCAGTGGAGTTATGGAAATTATGGAATTTCTTTAGAAGCCGAAAAAGAACAAGTCAGTAAAGTTATTGAAGTTTGGCTAAATCAGTTGTATTGCTTAGATTTAAACGAGAATAATTTTGGTAAAAGCACTTATGTTTAAATTGCTCGAATTATCAACAACTTATCCTAATCAAGTTTGGTTGAATTTATCCGAAAAACAACAACAACAAGCTTGGCAGCGATCGCAAAACCATGCTAATGCAATGACTTGCTGTAATGCCTACCTGAATGAACTCTGTTTAACGGCATTTATTCCTTGGCTGGAGGGATGGTGTCAAGAAGGACAAGAGAGTGACAAATCAACTCGAATTAGTACTTTTTCCGAGTCCTCTTTACCCAGTCTCTGGGAATTTATTAATGGTACTATAATTAACTTCGGTGACGTTCGACTGGCGCTTATTCCTACAGATAGCACCGATTTAGATGAGGTTTGTGTTCCTCAAGAGTGGGTAGATATTGTCAGTTGGAGAGCCGATTATTATTTGGCTGTACAAATAAACTTGGATAGTCCCGATGCATCCTGGATGCGACTATGGGGATATATTAGCTATCAAAATTTGCAGCAAAACGGGATATATGAAGAAAGCGATCGCGCCTACTACATTTCGGGACAACATTTAACTCCAGATCTGACTCTGATGTTACTCCAACCTGAACCCGTTTTTCCCAAGAATTTACAAGTTGAATCAAGACCATCTTTAACCCAAGAAACCGCTGAAAGGTTATTGGCACAACTGAGTCAATCCTCCGTTTCCGCACCGCGTCTTGCGGTTCCATTTGAGCAATGGGCTGCATTTGTCACAAACGAACAATGGCGTCAAGACTTATATGAAAGGCGGTTAAAACAAGTTCAACGAGTGGCAGAATCTGATCCACCTCGGATTAATCTAGGACAATGGTGGCAAAATATCTTTGAGTCGGGTTGGCAATCCCTGGACGCCTTTTTAAGCCGAGATTCAGTTCAGGTTGCCGTTAGTTTTAGACATAGACGATCGCAACGGAATGAAGAGAGACAGGTTTATGTAGAAGGGATTAAGGTAATCGATTTGGGGATAGAACTCAACAATCAATCCGTGGCGTTGCTGGTGGGTTTAGCCCGAGAAACAGAGGAACGAGTCAGTGTTCGGGTACAACTGTATCCGGTGGGAGAAACTACTATCTTACCCCCTAATATTCGCGTCGCCTTACTCTCTCAATCGGGTGCTATACTTCAGGAATACCAAGCCCGAATACATGATAATTTAATTCAACTCAAGCGATTCACCTGTCCCGTAGGGAAACAGTTCAGCATTCGGGTGACGCTGGGTGAATTTAGCATTACCGAAGATTTCGCGATCGCACTGTTTGCTACTGATGAGTAATTTAGTGATCTTGAACCTAGGACGAGGAGACTTGTACAATGGCTTTGCCTGGGTTACGGCTCAGTTACAGGTACAAGATCAACCCCAAAATCGGCAGGTAATCGGCAGTTTACCCGCCGCACCTCATCTGGTGGAACTTTACCGCCACTGGCAATTACTCTACGATTTACTCTATCAGGCTCGTTCGTTCATTATCCATCGCTCTCATCCTCAACCCATTGACATCGATGAAGATATCCAAATTGATGATACTGACGTAACTCACGTTGGCGAAGCTGATTTTGCGGAGGTTTGTCAGGAATTCCAACACCAGATTGATATCTGGCTCGATTCCCCAGACTTTAGTCCGATATGCCGTCAACTTTATCAGCAATTTAACCCGAATCAAGACATTCGCGTTATTATTCAAACCGAAGACAGTAACCTGAGAAAAATACCCTGGTATACCTGGCGATTTTTTCGGGATTATCCCCACGCCGAAGTGTCGTTGAGTTCTCTCAACATTGAACCGAGAAAAACGACTCAACCGCCAACTAAAACCGTGAGAATTTTGGCAATTCTCGGCGATGCAA
Organism: Coleofasciculus sp. E1-EBD-02; assembly: GCF_040218245.1. Classification (NCBI taxonomy): domain Bacteria; kingdom Bacillati; phylum Cyanobacteriota; class Cyanophyceae; order Coleofasciculales; family Coleofasciculaceae; genus Coleofasciculus; species Coleofasciculus sp. E1-EBD-02. The sequence continues at coordinate 30,089 of NZ_JAVJQN010000166.1, forward strand.
CGGGAATTGATATTGACGTGGATCAGCAATACCTAGCCAGTCTGGATGGTGCCGAAACCGTCTTTTTAGTCGAACCTCGCCGACAGGAGTTAAATGAGCAGCTTTGGCATAATCAGGGATGGACAATTCTCTTTTTTGCCGGACATAGTTCTAGCCAAAGGGATGGTAATTCCGGGGAGATTTATATTAACCCTAATGAGCGTTTAACCATTCCTCAATTAAAACACGCCCTCAATGAAGCGATCGCGGCGGGGTTACAATTAGCAATTTTTAATTCCTGCGATGGCTTGGGATTAGCGCGACAACTGTCGGATCTACAGATTCCCCATATTATTGTCATGCGCGAACCAGTGCCGGATAATGTGGCTCAAGCCTTCCTTAAATACTTTCTGATCGAGTTTGCTGGGGGGCGATGCTTTGATTTAGCAGTACGGAAAGCGCGGGAACGATTGCAAGGATTAGAGGGGGAGTTTCCCGGTGCAAGTTGGTTACCGATCATTGTGCAAACACCGACACCAATTGCACCCACTTGGCAGAATTGGCTGCAACAGCCAAAACCTGCCCCTAAACCTTCTATCATGGGAGCAAGACGCCCCCGTTGGCAAACTCTACTCTTAAGCAGTGCGATCGCGACAGGGTTGGTGATGGGAGTGCGGTGGTTGGGGTTTCTGCAATCTACAGAACTGTGGGCGTTTGATGTTCTGATGCGAATGCGCCCGACAGAACTACCCGATGATCGCCTAGTGATTATTACCATAGACGCCGCCGATATTCAATATCAAGATCAGCAGGGAATGAAACGGCAAGGATCACTGGCGGATCAGGCGTTAGTCAACCTCTTAGACAAAATTCAACCCCACCAACCCGCTGTCATTGGTTTAGACATTTATCGTGATCCAGTGGCGTTCAGATTAGATCCCGACGCCGCCAAACAAGCAATTCGTGAGCGAGATCAGCGATTTATCGACATTTGCCAAATCGGGGGAGGTGTGAGAACATCCCCGGAAATCCCCTCGCCATCAGGTGTTCCAGTGCAGCAGGTAGGGTTTAGTGATTTACCCTATGATCCAGATTTAGTCATCCGACGCCAGATTTTTGGCATGGCGGCGGGAACCCAGTGTCAGACTCAGCAATCCTTTAGTTTTCAGATTGCCCATCACTATTTAACGTCACGGGATATAGAATTTAAACGGCTTTCCCGCACCCGGTTTCAAATCGGCACCCGTATCTTCCCAAAATCGGAACGCCACAGGGGAGGCTATCATAATCTGGATTCCGGTGGCTTTGAAGTGTTGCTGAATTACCGGGCAACACAGAGAATTGCCCAAAAAGTCCCTCTACAGCAAATTTTAGACGGGTCAAAAGATGGGGAATTGGCAACCTTAATCCGCGATCGCATTGTGCTGATTGGTACAATCGATAACAGCTATGGAGACTATCATCTCACTCCCTACAGTGCTGCATTTAAGCCGATTCAAGAACTCTCAGGGGTAGAAATTCAGGCGCAGATGGTGAGTCACATCATCAGTGCGGTCTTAAATCAGCGACCTGTGGTATGGTGGTTTCCACAGTGGGGTGATGTGCTTTGGGTTTGGGCTTGGTCTGGAATCGCAGGTGTATGCATGGAACGATGGCATCAGCAGCGATTCTATCTCATCGTAGCTGGGGGTACAGCGTTAGCAGCGCTATGGGGATGCGGCTTTGTTTTCCTGTGGCGAACCGGACTTTGGTTACCTCTGATGCCGTCGATAGTCGCTTTCGCCATTGTCGGGATATTTTATTTCTGCCGATCTGTATGAAGATTAAACACTGGTTAATTCCATTAGCCTACAGTATAAGTTGGAGCTATTTTCCCTCCGGCTTAGGCACAGAGTCTTTTAGTATTCCGGGACAACTCATGCCTGGTGTGTTCGCCCAGCAAAATGATGAGAATGGCGATAATGTTGACTTTCAATCTGATGGTAGAAGTGGAAATCGCACCGGAGGCGGAAGTCGTAGCAAGTGTCCCCCAATGAATTTTCCCCTAACCGCGTTAGTTCCTGAATCGAACTGGGGGAGAACTCTTGAAGCACACCCGACATTGTGGTTTTATGTTCCTTATTCTCCAGAACAAGCCCCTGTGGGAGAGTTTGTGTTGCAAGATGAAGCGGGTAATGATGTCTATCGACTTCCGTTTCAGTTATCGCAAACGCCGGGTTTGGTTCGTCTCAGCATTCCGGATACTCAAGACTCACTGAAAAGGGGTAACTGGTATCGCTGGTACTTCACACTGTATTGCGATCGCGACAAATCGGCTAGTCCAGTTTTTGCCCAAGGATGGATACAGCGAATTCCTTTAACTCCCACTCTAGAACGTCAACTTAATGCAGCAAAACCCCGCGAAGATCAGGTTTATGTCGCCAACCGAGTTTGGTTCGATGCGTTAACGCATTTAGCGACTCTTCGTTTGGCTAACTCCCCCCAGGTTACCGATAAAGACTGGCGCAACCTATTGCAAGGGAAAGGGGTTAACTTGGAATTGCCCAGCCAAGATTTGAGCGTGGGTCATGTTATCTTTAACAAACCGAGTAGTTTGGGGGAGCTGTAAGCTGCACGCCATAATAGTTTAAACGGCTCATTGCTTAAATTGGAGATTCCTATGCTGGATGCCTTACCAGGAGTCCTAGATTTCGATATCCTGAAAACCTTTATTTTACTCGCACTTGCTGGGATTTTCGCGATCGCGGGCGGTTTGTTTGCCTTGCGCTGGCTAGGTTCGCTATGGGAGCGGTTCAGGGATATCTATCCTAAGGTGATTCAACCGGAAAAAGAATTACTGGGGTTAGTCCTGAGTCTAACCTTGACCGATATTATTTTTCTCGCTTATGCCAGACGAGAGTTTATCAAGCTGATAGAACTTCCCATCAGTCTCGCCTTAGCGATTACAGCGAGTTTATTAGGCTCTCGGTTATTCAAGCGGTTTTTTGATGCCTATCTGTTAAATGCCACCCTGCAAAGTGGACGGAAGGTGAATAGTGAATTATTACTCCTTTCCAAACTGGTTGTCAATTTACTGATTATTGTCACCATCATCATTATCTTTGCTCAAACCCATCAAATCAATATTTTTGGCTTGTTGGCAAGTTTGGGAATTGGTGGACTGGCGGTGGCGTTTGCGGCACAAAAAACCCTGGAACAGTTACTGGGTGGGATTGTAATTTATATTGACCGTCCTTTTGTGGTTGATGACTATATCGGTTTACCCGATGGTACATTTGGCAGAGTGGAATCTATCGGACTGCGGTCTACCAAAATCCGCTCCTCTGGGAAAGGAACGTTAATGGTGATTCCCAATAGTTCCCTCACTCAGGTTAGTATTGAAAACTTTACAGGGGCGAAGAAAGTAATTTCGATTATCTCATTAGTGTTCTATCGTCCAATCCCCGACCAAGAAAAATCGCTGATCCGGCAAGTTATCTTAGAAAGTACGATTGATATTTTTGGGATTGACTCTCGCAGTACAGATGTCACGTTTAAAGATATTATCCAAGATGGATCGTCGGGAATGACTCAAGCCCAAATTAACTTTTTTATCCTGGGTTCTGGTGAGTTCTCGATGGAGTTGCGCCGTCAAGTGCTGGATATTGCTAAACAAAATATCACCAAGCAACTCAAGGAATATGGTATTGCTTTTGACATTGAGGAACAAACTATTAATGTGGATTCACCCATTACGATCTAAGTAAGTAGATGGGGACAATAAAAGTTAACGGCTGAGATTGTCATTTGTCATACTCGCGCAAGCGAGAAGCAAGCTACGTCATTTGTAAGGCTTTGAGGTGTATTTACAGAACTTACTATAGGTAGGTTTATTGCCGCCGACCTACTTAGGGCATTCTGAATAAGTCTTGTGGCGGAGGGAAAAGGTAGAAGGTAGGAGGCAACAGTAGTGCGAGCGTCTCGCTCGCTATTCTGTATGGATATCGTTTAAATTTTCACATGAAAGGCATTACAGTTTATTATATAAAATACAGATGTGATATGTCGTGTCCGTCTAGCCATTCTGATTTCTCAAGTAGCCGTACTCGCTGATGAACTTAACTGATATACCTAACACGATTAGTGATGTTTCTCTGTTTGTATACTCCTTAAATCTGCCTAACTATGTAATTTTCCTGATCTTTGCTCTCCTCTCTATTTTAGCAGGTCGATACACGCCGATTCTAGTAAGCTGGATTATCCACCGATTTTCACTTCAGCTAGGAACGGAGATTTATGATAATTTAATCGCTCCACTCCAACAAGCGTTTAAATTTGCTGGCACGTTAATCTTACTCTCATTCTCACTGGCTTGGCTGGAGGTGTATCAGGGACTGCATGACTTCCTTCTTCCCTTTATGGATTTAGCCGTAACCGTGAGTGTGGCGTGGTTAGCCTCTCGCTTATTCCGCCAGTTTGTGCGAGTGTATGGGATAGGATTAGTGCGGAAACTGGGTCGAGAAGTTGATGAATTACTCCTGGTTTTTGAGACTCTAGCGAATGTAATCATCGGATTTATTGCCGTGGTTGCATTTGCTCAAAGCCAGCAAGTCAATTTAGTCGGATTACTTGCCAGTTTTGGGATTGGCGGTATTGCGATCGCGTTTGCAGCCCAAAAGACATTGGAACAGCTTTTGGGGACGATTGTCCTTTATTTAGACCGCCCATTTATTCCCGGAGAATATATTCGCTTACCGGATGGAGTGTTTGGTCGGGTTGAATCGATTGGCTTGCGGTCTACAAAAATCCGCACAGCGGCTAAAAGCACACTTTTGATTGTTCCGAATTCAACGATGGCAAATTGGGAAATCGAAAATGTGACCCGAGGCAAGAAGGTGATGGTGTTACTCTATTTGGATTTTTCTCAACTTCTGGAAGAACGAGAAAAGGCTTTAGTTCAACAAATTATTGCTGAGAGTACCAATTCTTTATTCGGCATCGATCCGGGAAGTACAAATATTACCTTAATTCCTTCCCTAGAGGACAAAACAACCCGTGCTAGAGTAACATTTTTTATTCTCGGCTCAAGCGAAAATTCCATTCAATTACGGAAGCGCCTATTGGAACTGGCTAATGACAAAATTTCCAAGCAGTTACTCGCTTATGGAATTAACTTTAAGATGAATGAACCGACGATTTATGTGGATTCACCGATTACCATCTGATCGGAATGATGATGAATTATGCATAAGGAATTAATCACAAAGGACAAAGGACTAATGACAAAGGACAACGAATGGAACTCGATCGCGATCGCACAGGTCAGTTAGGATGAGTGTATTATCTTGTGCCGCCCTTGCTGTAACTGTTTCTTCTCTAGCCTGTATGTCGTCTAGAAATTCCCTGCAAACTCGTCCCCACTGTTCATCATCAGAGGTTAAACCTGCACCCATTCGTCCTTTCCCTGATCGCAATCGCAAAGTCAGACCCAGTTTCCGACGGCGCTTACAATACTGTTACTGGCGCTTGATTCGTCTCTCTGGACCACCAGAGGCGATCGCACGCGGTTTAGCCTGTGGTGTGTTTGCGGGGCTGTTTCCCCTATTTGGACTACAAACGATTTTAGGGATATGTCTAGCGCTGATCTTTCGCGGCAATAAAATAATCGCGGCGGCTGGTACTTGGGTGAGCAATCCCTTGACTTATGTGCCGATTTATGCATTTAACTTCCATCTAGGGAAATGGCTACTCCAGAAAAATAGCTTAACCGATATTAGCCTCGGATCTTGGCAGGAGTTCAAGGCGTTAGGATCTGAGATTATCTGGACGCTATTTGTTGGCTGCTTTACGGTGGGGATGGTTGGTGGAATTTGTAGTTATTTCCTAGGATTGACACTGATTCGGCGGGTTCGCGCCTCTTATCGATCGCGTCGTCGGCATCAGCGTTAAATTGATGTAGGGGTCAATACTGCTCGGTTAAGAGGAGCAGGGGGAGCAGGGGGAGCAGGGGGAGCAGGGGGAGCAGGGGAAGAATAAATTACATTTAGAGCTTATTGAAACCCGTAAACTGTCCGCTATCCTGCTCCGGCTTACTTTGTTGAGGTTCCGGAGATAATCGCGACTTTGTTTTTAGATCGCCAAAACTCTTAATATACCGTAGGGTGGGTTTCGGCTTCGCTCAACCCACCAACCTTAAGTCACTAAGACGCTTTAGGAACTAAAAATCCTAGTAAATGTTGCAGAAACGAATAACTCACAACTTCCCGATAGGAATCTTGGTATAACCCTGATGATTGAGACTCGATGGCTGGGGTATAGTCATCTTCTACCGCTAGAGACATCTCTTCCGCCAAACCGATCGCAATTAAGCGAAAAGCAATCTGCTGTACCGTTTTCAGGGGAAGCTGTAGGTATTGGGCGATGGATTTGAGAGACACCATGCAATCCGTATATGTCCAAACTTGCCACTCTAGGTCATTTAACGGAAACTCAGACTGATCTGTCCCTAAACTGGCTAAACCCATATCCGGATCAGGTAAGTGATCCGCCAAAGCATCCCAGCTAGGCAAATTTCTAAGTCCCATCAACGTGGCGAGTGTCGCCGATATACTCAAACCCGTCATTTCTATTGTCGGTAGCGGTACATTATGATCAAACCTAAAATGACCTGCTTTAAGTTGAAATGCATCACATAAGGGCTGGAGAACTTGAGCTTGGAATAGCCACTTGAGTTGTTGGTTGGTTAAAATACCTTGTTTTTTCAGATAAGAACCCAAAGGTTGATGCTTAGGACATAATCGGGTCAATTTAGCAAAGAGACTGGATGGACAGATATCCTTGAGCCAACGCTGTTGGGCAATTAAGGAGACTAAACCTTGATGATCTAACAAATTTGCCATTCCCACAAGCTGTCCCCGATATACCCAGAGATAATACGCTTGATTTGAGGACGTTTGATCCGTACCCTCAGGATGCAGCGTGAGTAAACCGCTTTGATGTCCGGTTTCCAGTAAGCAAAAAACTTGGGGTAGAGAAAAATCAGCAAGAGAACCTGTGATGCACATGATAATTGAAAGGGTTTTTAAGGGTTGACGTTAAATTTTTTAAAGTGTCATTTGTTATTTGTCATTTGTCATTTGTCATTTGTCATTTGTAATAGTTTGAGGACTATTTACAGAAGTTAATAGAGTTGGGTTTATTTCCAGCAACCTACTTATACAGCAGTTTCGAGATAAGCTTTACAGAATGCCACTCCTCCCCGAAGACGTTTGACTTAGCAACAGAGACAGTGGGATTGAATCCGTTCTAATAACTTTTGGAAACTAAAGGGTTTGAAAAAATAAGCATTAGCGTTGGCTTCATTCGTCAAGATTATTGGCAAATCTCGTTCTAAACCTGTCATTAGGAATATAGGCAGACGATAGCCATGATAACGCAATTTTTTACACAGACTTATCCCATCTAGTTGGGGAAGCTCGATATCAGAAAGTACCAAGTCATAGTCCGTGATTACTGCCCGTTCCCAAGCCGCTGCACCGTTTGTGACTACATCGACGATATAGCCTTCAAACGTGAGACATTCAAATAACGCTTCGGCAAAGTCTAAGTTATCTTCAACGACAAGGATTTTCATGATATCTAAATCCGTTTTCTAAATAAGGATAATGTTTCCGGGAACTCTCCCCGACAAATTAAGCTTTTCAGATCAGTGTTTATCGGTTAAGTTTTTCAGAGAAAATCCCTACGGTTCCGGTTAAATCCATTGAAGTTTTAGACGCCCGTTTGTCACGGCGATCGCTCCAGCTATGACGCCTTAACAATCACTCAAATCCAAAGCGATTTTTGGTTAATAGCTTTAGCCAAGAATGCGGATCAATACCAGCGACCTCTCTTCCAGCCTATCCCCGTTACACTGAGGAATAAATTTTATGGTGTTTCACAACCTACCATCTATACTTTTGATGATGCCAAATTTAATCTCTATCAACAATATATAAATTTGATATAAAATTTGTGCGGCTGAACGGCGAAGCTTTATCTAATCTTTAATCGCTGTCCCGCCAACTTTACAGACTCTTTAAATAAGAGGGTTGACAAACTCAATCGGATGTTGCAAATTTACCAATTTACCCAAATTTTCAGATTTTTCAATATATAAAGTTGATATCTTGGTCAGGGACAGGTCACCATTTATTCGCGTCTAGTTTGGCTTAATGCATAAAAATATATAATTGTCAATATACTAAACTGATAAGTTTAGGGAGTCATCCTCATCTAAATTTTATGAACTTATATGAATTGACAAGGCGTGACATGTCCTAAAACGGTAATAGTGCTACAGGCTGACAAGGCATAGATACGATGATTAAACAGGGGCATCGTCCAATTGACCAGGTATTGGAATGCATTGATACGTTCCTGGTTGCCAAGACCGATCATTCGCTGAGTTATATTCAAAAAGCGATTCTGTGGGCATCATGGCAGGATGAACCTAAAACCTATGACCAGATTGCCCAAGAAAATGGTTATTCTGCCAACTATATTAAGCAAGGTGTCGCACCAAAGTTATGGCACTTACTCTCAAACGCCTGTGGGGAAAAAGTTAATAAGACGAATTTTCGCTCGGTACTCGAACGAAGACTGTTTAGTGACAAGGGTTTGACAACGGCTAAGTCGCTGAAACCTAGGCAGTTTGTTCCCTTAGAAGTACCAGAGGGACAAGTTCCGTTGAATTCTATCTATTATATTGAGCGATCGCCTATAGAATCAGACGGCTGTCAGCAAATCCGCCAACCCGCCACTATCCTGCGTTTGGAGGGTTCTCAGCAGATGGGGAAAACGTCGTTAATGGCAAGAATTCTGGCTGATGCGAGTAAGCAGAACTATCGGACGGTACGATTAAGTTTAAATCAGGCAGAGAGTTCAGTGTTTAGTGCGATCGCGACTTTTTTGCGCTGGCTTTGTGTCAATGTGACACGACAGCTTCGGCTAGAACCGAAACTGGATGAGTATTGGGATGAAGCAATGGGCAGTTTGATTAGCTGCACGCTTTATTTCCAGGAATACTTGCTTGCACAAAGCGATCGCCCATTGGTTATTGCCATTGATGAAGTGAATCAAGTCTTCGAGTATCCGGCGATCGCGGCAGACTTTTTGGCATTATTACACTCCTGGCAAGAGGATACCAAGGATATCCCTGTCTTTTCCAACCTGCGCTTGGTGTTAGTTCATTCCTCTGAGGGTTATCGTTGGTTTCATACCTATCAATCCCTGTTGACTGTGGGGTTAGGGATTCAGTTATCCCCGTTTACTCGTGAACAAGTCTACGAGTTGGCAAAGCGTTATGGACTCTATTTATCATCCCAGGAACTGGATCAGCTTATGCGGTTAGTGGGAGGGTTTCCCTATTTGGTGCGTTTGATGTTCTATGAAATGGCAAAGCATCAGGTGAGTTTCAAATCGGTCGGAGAAACTGTAGCGACGGATACAGGAATCTATGGGAAGCACCTACATCACCACTTATGGAGGCTGCGCCAGTATCCAGATTTAGCGGTTGCTTATCAGCAGGTGCTTAAGGCAAATGATGCTGTAGAACTTGATCCAATCCAGATGGTGAAGCTGCACAGTTTCGGATTAGTGCGTTGGGTTGGCGATCGCGTGGTGGTAAGCTGTCAGTTGTATGAGGAGTATTTCCGCGATCGTGTCTGTAGATATCACTTCATCGAAACTTTATAGAAAGTTATTGATAGCTTTACATTCAGGCATTGCCAACAGCAGGAGTATTCAGTTAGCTTATTTGTAAGGAGAGGAAAATATTGTAATCCCTAAAAGTCTTCACTCTTCTTAAATTCTACAATTGCTTATTTGTTTACCCAACCGAAGGAGTTCCAATGAATAAAACAATCCTTGCTTCACTAGCCATGCTTCCTGTCGTTACAGCTAGTGTTTTTAGCACAGCTAGTGAAGCAAAAGCAGTTGCTTTGGTCGGAGAGTTCAGTATTTCTCCGGGAATAAACGTAACGGATACTGCACCTTTCGTACAAGTCACCAACGCTACTCTGTTTTCCGATCAGGTAAAATTCACACCTGATCCAGGAGCACTTCTTTTAACGAATCAATCTGGAACATTCTCTGCCTTCGACGCCGGAACAATCAAGTCAATTCCTTCTCCGCTTATCCCTAGCAATGGAGCAACGAAAGATAACCCATTGGTCAAAAACTTTTTAGATTTGGGAAATTTACCCTTTGGCGATGCCAGTATAACCGATGAAGAAGATGCATTTTCTCTGTTGAGTATCGGCGACTTTACCATTGAGGAAATGTTTGACCATGACAATCAATTCACGGGTACATCTATATCCTTGGGACTTTCCGGATTCTTCACCAGTGCAGAGGGGCAAATGTCCAATGGTGCAGGCACTATAACGTTCCAAAGTACCCTGAGAAAGTCAGGTGTTCAAGCAGCGCTTGCTTCCCCTGAAGGTTTAGATGCTAGTTTCTCTGGTGTGTTCATGAGTGCTTCTGTACCTGAACCCACAACCTTGGCTGGTTTAGGCTTAGTCGCGGGTTCTCTGATGCTGTCTCGCTCTCGCAAAAAGAAACAGGCGTAATATATGCTACACCAGAGGGGGGCGATATACCGTGTCCCTCTGGTATCGGGCAAAAGATAGCGCTTCTCAACGTGCGCTTATTGATCTTTAATTGATCTTGACAAAGTTTTGTTAGCTTAAGTAAAGCATCCACACACAAAGCGTGCAGTCACTGGTGTAGTATTAAAAATCTCTAACCCCTAGGAAGCGTTAATCCCAAGGAATCCCGCGATAGCAGGATGTCTCGCCTCCTTGGACAAAACTTCATGAAAACTTTACAGAAAGTTCATCATAGCTTTATGGATACTCCTAGACATGTCGAGTAGTATGAAGTTAGCTTAAGGAAAGAAAAGTAATCTGAATGTCAGAGTCTCACAGGCTCAAGACTCCTTAAGTACCACGCAATCGATCTGTCATTAGGAGTATATTTCATGAAAAAAGCAATTTTAGGTTCACTCGCTGTACTGCCCCTAGCGGCTGCTGGTGTATTGGCTAACGCTGGTGCAGCCAACGCTTTGAGTGGTGACTTTCAGCTCACTTCATTCGACACTCTAGCGAATATCACACAGGATTCGATCGACTTCTTCGATGACGACAGTCAGGTATTTGTATCAGCTGCAACTGATGATTTTGCTGCCTTCAATGCTGCAACCATCAACGACGTTGTCAGTATTGGTGGTGATATGGTAGACAATCCCTTCTTGGACTTGGGTGTGTTTAACTTTCCCGGTCTCGATCCATCCGTAACGGACGGAGACAATGTTTTCAACGTTACGGATGTCCAAGGTCCATTCAAATTTGTCGATGCGGCTGATGGCTCAACCCTATCTATCGGATTTTTTGGTGAGTTTGTTAGTGGTTCTGAAATAACCGACGGTTCAGGTAACCTAACTTTCCAAGTTCCAGATCTGGACGCAGAGGCGGCTGAAGCTGCCCTGTCCAATGGCGGGCTGAACAATGTTGCCTTCTCTGGCGCTTTCATTAGCGTTGAATCTGTTCCTGAACCTGCCACAATGCTTGGTTTAGGAGTAGTCGCTGGTTCCTTAGCTCTGACCCGCGCTGGCAAAAAGAACAAAGCTTAACACAAAAAGCTAGAGCCTTTGGCTCAAATACAAAAACATTGGGGACAACAAGACAAAGACCCCCAATTTTTTGTATATCCAGCTACCGTCAAACCTTGAGACGAATGATGCGATCGCCCCTTTGGAGAAAATGAAGGCGCGATCGCTTTATCGTTGGTGGCTCTCAAGGTGGAGAATCGTCAAATTGAACTTAAGAGTGATGACAGTCACACTGGCTGTAATACAATTAAGGTAGGATATTTACATTACTCAATATATATCATCTCCGACCTGCTGCATTGGGGTTGTAGCAACAGCAACTCCATTACAAACGAAATCGTATAGTCTCTTGACATACCCCAAGGGATAGTCACGGTATCAGACTCAGCAAGTGTTGGTTAGAAGTTGACATAGCGGTTGTAGTAAACACCCTCTAAGCTGTCCGGCTTGACTTCTATTATCTTATTGCCCAGACTTAGGCGAAGCTTCATGAAAACTTTGTAAAGAGTTCATCAAATCCTTACAGGGAACTATAGACAGCTTAAGTAACAAGACGTTAATTTGAGGAAAGGAAAATCGAAATATATCCCTGCTTCCCTTAGCAATCCCTCAGTTCCCTAAATTTTGCAGTAACAACAGGAGTACCCCATAGTATGAAAAAAGCAATTCTTGGCTCGTTGGCTACAATACCCCTAGTCGCTGCTGGTGTGTTGACTAATGCTGGTGAAGCAAACGCCATTGCGTTGACTGGTAAGTTTCAGTTAGCTTCTGGTGCGTTTGGTAGTGACCAAAGTATAGTCAAATTCAGCAAGAACTCCCTCACCTTTAGTCCCCAACCCGTCACTCCAGTTTCGATTACGAGTAGTGATCCCAGTTTTGAAGTATTCAATTCGGCAAACATAGGTAGTATTCTCTCGTTTACTCCCCTGTCAGCAGAGACTCCTTTTCTTGACTTGGGTAACACTCCAATTCCCGGTGTTGTTGGTTTTTTCCCAGGTGATGTAGACCCCATCACAGATGGCGAAAGTATTTTCACCCTGGAAACGGCTACCTACGATCTAAAAGATAGTGGTGCTAACGTAGCCGTAGACGTGGCAATTTCTGGATTCTTTACCAGTGCCTCTAACGATATCTCTGAAGGTCAGGGCAATATCACCTTCCAAATCAACAATACTACCGTTGATCAAGTTCAGGCAAAACTCGATGCAGATGAGACAATAGACGAGGATCTGAAATTCTCTGGTGCTGTGTTTACGGCAACCGAGGTTCCTGAACCCGGTACAATTGGCGGCTTGCTAGCTGTGGGTTCCCTGGGTATCGGTTCAATCTTGAAGCAGCTCAAACAAAAGAAGTAATCCTCTAACTCAGTGTGTTCCCAATAAAGGTTCCTCAGAAAGTGTTTCACTGACTGAGGTTTTGCCGTATTTATCCCCATCTGAATCGTTGATTTGGGTGGGGTTATATCATGTCCGGTGGAATACTTATACTGTTGGTGGAGACAAGGCAGAGGGCAGAAGGCTCCAAGGCACGATAAGTTAATGTAGAAGTCAGGAGAAATGGGTTATACTCGAACTCCTTATCGCATCCAATGCAGGGTGACAACCCTCAAGAGGTTCGCCGCAAGTTTCAGATGCAGCACATATACTACTGTTCTTAGCCCGAAAAACAGTCTACTCTAGATAGAGAGGGGAAATCCCCTGCCAAAGCTTCAACTTTTGGTAGAAAACGTTTTGAAATCAGGTGCACAGGGTCAATGTCTCAGCTCTTGTCGAGCTACATCCCAAAATGGACGCTTCTGTATTAATCGTGGGAAATCCGCAATTCCTTAAGACGTTCCTTGACCAGATTCGCACGATCACGTCTGGCAAGGTGGAGGCGTCTGCCAATCCAGAAGAGGCTCTGAGTAAGGTTCAAGCTAAACAATACGCAATTTTAATCGTGCAGGCAACCCAAAATGGGAGTTTGGAACTCTGTAAGCAGGTTAAAGAACAGCTACAGTTAAGCTGGACGTATTGCATTTTAATTAATGACCCGTCTTATTCCTTGAGTGAAGGCAAAGCCGCCGATCCGCGTCGGGAACAAATTATTTGTGCTGAAGCCCTAGAAGGCGGTGCAGATGCTTACTTACCCTTGACTTGCACCCCAACAGGAGATCCAGGAAGTGCATTGGCAGAATATCGGCTTCTGAAAGCCCATATCCTAGCCGGATGGCGCAGTGTGCAGTTCTACCAAAAACTGCTGCAAACCAATGATGTTCTCTCCACCTTGGCTCTGGCTGATCCCTTAACCGAACTGAATAATCGTCGGGCGATGGAATGGGAGTTACCCCGGCAAATCCAAAATGCCCGCACCTACATCACGGATCTGAGTGTGATTATGATGGATGTGGATCATTTCAAATCCGTGAATGATACGTATGGACATCAAGTTGGCGATCGCGTTTTGCAGTTGCTCTCAACCCGACTCCAGCATAATCTGCGCCTACAGGATACGTTGTTTCGGTATGGCGGCGAAGAGTTTTTAGTGGTTCTTAATCAAACCAATGGCGAGGAAGCTAAAATTGTCGCCAAACGCCTGCGATATCAGATCAACGAGCAACCGTTTAATGTAGATGGTACGATCGCGATCGAGATTACGATTAGCGTTGGCATTGCTTCTCTCAAGGCTTCAGATGACCACAAAGGCGAAAGCCTGGTCAAACGGGCGGATCATAATCTTTTGCGTGCTAAAGCCAAAGGAACTAACCAGGTGCTTTACAGTGATGACACACTTTATTAATGTAAAGGCTTAACATGCTACGTCTCTGCATGGTGGTAATGATCTTGAATCAAACGGTAGCAATCGCCTACGGATGTCCGTTCTGCCATAGCTTTAACAAGGGCTTCGTAAGCCTCCCAGTTATCCTGTAACATCGTTTGAGCTTGCAGCATCGCCCAACGCTGTTTGGTGGTAAATTCACCAACCGGACGTTGAAATAATCTCAAAGCCTCTTTTAATTTTTGGCAATCGTCGATTCCTCCCTCCGCTTCACCATAAACCAGGGTTTCCGCCGCAATTCCCGCCATCCATACGGTACAGAATCGATCCAGAGTCAATCGCATTTCGCCAATGGCAAGGGGATTCGGTGAGAGTTGCTGAGTATCAAATTGCACGCCACCTAAACCCGCACCCGGTTGTCCCTGCTTCAAGGCTTCCCAGGCTGTCAGCGTATAACCCCTGATCGGAATCCCCAACAGGTAAGCCACCAGAAAATGACCCGCTTCATGATGCAGAATGCGATCGCGATAGTCACTGCGCCTCTGGGCTAACCAATCTAATAGTACGGTTGTACCTTTACCTTGAAAGCTGAGAGTATCTACCGTAACTAATCCTAAAATTCCAAATGTTGCCAAGGCGGGAATCGCTGGCGGAATATTAAAAATTGGAGTCAGTAGAGCGGAAAGGGTCATGCCAAAGATACCAATGGCAATTACATTGAGAGTGGTTTGCTGCATCATTTGATATAAAAGTGCGTTTTGTTGAGGGTTGATTTTAAAATTTTAACGGTTTACCCTTGACAAGATTTGCTTCTAGTGATATTAGGAACTTAGCATTTAAATTAGAGCGGATTTGATTGATAGGTTATCGGTGACAAGCTCAAGGAAGTCTTTACGTTATAGTACTACGAAGATACGTTAGGACATTTCCCTGTTGCCTGTTGCCTGTTGCCTGTTGCCTTTTCACTTAATGTTATTGTCCTAACCTCAATGCGTAGTGCTATATGATATTGAACTTTTGATTCACCGATTTAATAGAGACTCAATTAATTTGATCAGCTTTTCCACAGCTTGCTGGTGTTCGAGCAAATTGTCCCTAAGCCAACGTAACTCTTCAGCAGTAGGAGGTGGAGCATCGGATTCACATAACAATTTTGCCGCCTCAACCAGAGTCGCAGAATCCATTAACGTCCAACCCTTCTGAGTTTGGGCATTCCGGCGCAGCTTTTCCTCTATCCTAGTATGAGCAACACGCCAGTCCTCTTCAGGAATAGTATCATCTTGCTGAGTGATCGGATTATCAGCCATGACTGGATAACTCCCCAATTATGCGTTTTAGTCTTTCAATCTCTTGTTCCAGCTCCGTGATCCTTTCTGCATCTCGACCCACCTGATCGACAATCGTTTCAATCAGTCGGTTCAAGGAACGAACCTGCTGTTCTAACTCACAAATCTTTGCTTCACAATCTTGCGACACA
This sequence comes from Coleofasciculus sp. E1-EBD-02, assembly GCF_040218245.1. NCBI lineage: Bacteria > Bacillati > Cyanobacteriota > Cyanophyceae > Coleofasciculales > Coleofasciculaceae > Coleofasciculus > Coleofasciculus sp. E1-EBD-02. The sequence goes on from NZ_JAVJQN010000166.1 coordinate 45,931, forward strand.
GCACCCTAAACAAACCTTTTAGGTAGTATAGCAGCTACCTTGACAGGTTAGGACATTCTTTACTGTTCCCCATTCCTTCCTGTTCCCTCTTGGATAAAAACCCATACAAAATAGGGCTTGCTGAATAGTTTTGTGGGGAGGTAGGGAGCAGGGGAAGCTGGGGAAGCTGGGGGAGCAGGGAAAGCAATGATAGATTTTCCTTGATAGTGGTGCAAGGGTATGAAAGGGTTTTACCTTATGTCCTTGAAGATGAGCCAATGTCTATGCTACTCAAAGCATTGATGGGCTTTGCGGTTTCGGATTGGTGCAGCAAGCTCAAAATAGCGAGCGAGACGCTCGCACTACTACAACAACCTTTCCCGGTTCTCTATTCCCGGTTCTCTATTCCCGGTTCCCTTGTACTAGAGTCATCTTCTGGTTCTGAGGACGAAGGAGACGGTTCGGAGTCAGGACGATCCAAATGTTGGGCTTTGTAGAAAGTTTCTAAACTATCTGGATCACCAACAAAGCGCCAGTGCCATGGTTCATAACTCACACCTTGGGGATTTCCTTTGGGAAAGGATAACTCAAAGCTATAGTACGCGGCATTCTTTTCCAGCCACTTAAACGCCGCCGTATTTTCAAAATTGGTGTTCAGATTTGTGGCGGGTGTTCTGCCATCGCCAATATCGACGGCATAACCGGTGTGATGTTCGCTGTAACCGGGAGGCGCACTGACTTCAGCCCGTTGTGTCGCCACTTGTCCCCGTTGGGCTTTGATGTCAAAAAAGAGATGCTGCTGTTGTTGCTGAGTACGATAGCCGGATATTGCGACTAATACGATGCCATCGGCTTGAGCGGCTGCCCTCATCGCTTTAAATTTCTTCGCCGCTGCTTCCCGGAGTTGAATCCGACCATCTGAAGTAATGGGTTCGAGTTCAGATAGGGGAGCTTCTTCGTAGGGGAGGTGTCCCAGAAGATTATCAACGTCGTTCTCACTCTCACTCTCTTCTGGAGTAGCTGGGGTGGAGGTATCCGTTGTCGTAGGTTGTGGGGAAGCCGTAACCGTTTGAGGGGATTGTGAAGTGGACGAGGATAGGATTAGCGCCAAAACGATCGCGCCGCCTCCTAATACTGCCAGGATAATTAGAAACGGCTGCAACCGCGATCGCTTTCGGGTGTCGGGTGTATCCCTGACGGCTACGGGAATATCCTCCTCTGTTGATTCGGATAGGTTGACGGGTTCTCCTGGAAAATCGGGGGTATTCAAAACTCCACTCCTGAGCGTACTACTGATACTGTCATTTGGCTTAAGTTTAATGGCACTAAATAAGCATTTTGGAATTGCCAAAACCCTTGATATCCCGTAGGGTGGGCAATGCCCACCAGCCTTAATTCAGTGTCATTCGGCTAAAGGTTGGCAACTTCACTTATGTAGTCTGTGCCAATTTCTTTTCTTGGAGACTGACTTATCATCAAAACCGTTGTCTGTTTGATCATTATCTAATGCCCAGCCTAGATCCAGAGCGTTTACGACCCTTGTTCCAACTTTACCTCCAGCTAGGGGGTGGTGTGCTACTCGGATGGGTATTAGGACGTTTAATGCCCCGGTGGGTACCAACCTTTATTGGTCAATTTCTATTCTGGATTGGAGTTCCTGTCAGTATTATTACGTTTCTGCGGGGTGCGGATCTATCGGGAAAAATCTGGATTGCTCCGATCGCGGCTTGGGTGGCGATTTTGTTGGGTGCAGGATTGGCTTGGTTTTGGATTAAGGGTGGCGGGAAGTTTGCCGCGAATAAAGGCTTGACAAATGATACTCCATCTGGGTGGACTAAACCGACTCAAGGGAGTTTCTTGCTGGCGTCGATGGTAGGAAATACAGGGTATTTGGGGTTTCCCGTTAATCTAACCTTGTTGGGAAAAAACTATTTCGGTTGGGCGCTATTTTATGACATGCTGGGAACGTTACTGGGCGCTTATGGTTTAGGGGTAGTATTAGCGGCACGTTTTGGTCGGGGTGAGAAGAGTCATGGGCAGTTAGTGCGATCGCTGGTAATTAATCCGGCGCTGTGGAGTATGGGCATCGGATTGGCGTTGCGTCAGGTTCCGTTACCAGGATGGCTAGAAGAGGGAATGGAAAAATTTGCCTGGAGTGCGATCGCGCTTTCACTGGTTCTGATTGGTATGCGCTTGAGTCAGTTGGCGTCTTGGCGCAAAGTTAAACAAGCGGGGGTAGGTCTGGGCATTAAAATGTTACTGATTCCTTTGGTATTAGGTATGGCTTTATCACAGTTTGGCATAGTTGGTAAGCCGCAATTAGCGATCGTCCTGCAAATGGCAATGCCACCAGCCTTTGCCACCTTAGTCATTGCGGAAGTGTATGAACTTGATCGCGAGTTAACTGTGACAGCACTGGCGGTTGGTTCGATAGGACTTTTACTTACCTTACCGATTTGGTTACTTTTATTTGGGGCGTAGCCTAACCTCGTTAGCCTCGTTCCCAAGTCTGAGAAGGGAATGTCCTTGAGGATGCTCTGCCTGTTGATCTTATGTTGAATGGTACTGAAATTTTGGCTGGTGGGCAATGCCCACCCTAAGGTATAGCAAGGGTTTCGGCAATCCAAACCTGCACGCTTTTCAGGGTAAAGAACTGTAACCAAATCTCTATAGACATCTACGCAAACCTAATCAAAATGCATAGCTATAACCATCCTTACGGTGAATCGGTGTGCAGTAATCCAATCGGGTTGACCTCCTTTTCTTGTCGATAACGAACTCGCC
>NZ_JAVJQN010000168.1:0-7239 GCF_040218245.1 Coleofasciculus sp. E1-EBD-02
GGCGAGTTCGTTATCGACAAGAAAAGGAGGTCAACCCGATTGGATTACTGCACACCGATTCACCGTAAGGATGGTTATAGCTATGCATTTTGATTAGGTTTGCGTAGATGTCTATAGAGATTTGGTTACAGTTCTTTACCCACCAAAAAAATGACAACTCACTTCATTACTGCTGAAATTGATCTCCAGGAGTCCCCAAAACAACTCCATCAAGCGATTGAGACACAACTGCAAAAACAGGGAGAACCCCTGCGTTGGGCGGTTACATCTGTGGATACTCAGGAACAAAAAGCTCGGGTTGAAGCGATTGTCACAAATCCCGATTCTCAACCGTCCACCCCTTAATTATTGTGCGTCCATACACCGTTGTTTTAATCGTTCCCACAGGAATTGGCGCATCCATTGGTGGCTATGCGGGAGACGCTTTACCTGTCGCCAGAGCGATCGCGCAAGTCTGCGATCGCCTAATCACTCACCCCAATGTCCTCAATGGTGCCCAACTTTACTGGAATTTACCCAACGCCCTCTATGTCGAAGGCTATGGACTTGACAAATTTGCCGCTGGATGCTGGGGATTACAACCTGTTCATCAAAATCGGGTGGGATTAATTCTCGACCAGGGGATTGAACCAGATCTACGTTTGCGCCATCTGCAAGCGGCTGATGCAACCAGAGCCACACTGGGACTGAATCTGACTGATTACGTAATCACTGACGCCCCCTTAAATGTGGAACTGCGGACAGCACCATCGGGGGCGAGTTGGGGTACAATAGGCAATCCCGATAGTTTGTTGCGATCGGCTGAAGTGCTGATTCAACAGGCAAAGGCAGAGGCGATCGCGGTGGTGGCGCGTTTTCCCGATGATTTGGGTAGCGAAGCCCTAGAAGCATACCGACAGGGACAAGGGGTCGATCCGCTGGCAGGTGCAGAAGCCGTGATTAGTCACCTGATTGTGCGAACCTTCCAAATCCCTTGCGCCCACGCCCCAGCCTTAATGCCCCTTCCCCTAGAACCCACCCTGTCGCCGCGATCGGCAGCTGAGGAATTAGGCTATACGTTTCTACCCTGTGTACTGGTGGGGTTAAGTCGCGCCCCGCAATTTCAGGTGACGCCGCGTCAACCTGGAGCAATTTGGGCAGAGGATGTGGATGCAGTAGTGATTCCCGCTAATGCCTGTGGTGGTAGTGCCTTGTTAAGCTTAAGTCAGTTACCCATTCAAATTATTGCGGTTGAGGATAACCAAACCTCAATGCAAGTGCCTCCAGAACCTTTGGCAATCAAAGCTGTGCGAGTACACTCGTATTTAGAGGCACTGGGTATGTTAGTCACCCATCGCGCTGGAATTAGTGCCGATGCTCTGAGTCCCTCCCTGTCGTCTATGCATCGCTTATCTATAGATTAGTGAGTACACAGCTTCCCGATAACCCTGACTTTGAACCCCTCACCCGCACCCAAGTGTTAGTTGCCATGGGGATAACCGCGATCGTTTTACTCGTCGTGGCTAAACTCTGGCTGAAATTTGGGTCGGTGACACTGTTATCCCTAGATTTTACTGTAGAAGGATTACTTATCGGATTAGGTATAGGCGTGGGAATTACCGCGATGAGTAGTGTGGTCTATCGCATCTGGTCAGCCTACCGTAAAAGTGCTGACGTTTACCTCAACTTGGTTTTAAAGCCGTTGGTATTACCTGATCTGATTTGGTTGGGGTTACTTCCGGGTATGAGTGAAGAGTTGCTATTTCGGGGAGTGATGTTACCCGCCATTGGTTTGAATGCCGTGGGTGTGATTATTTCTAGCTTGGTATTTGGCGTTTTACATTTGAGTGGTTCCCAGCAGTGGCCCTATGTTGTTTGGGCAACGATTGTGGGATTGTTACTGGGGTTTAGTGCTGTAGGTACAGGGAATTTGCTGGTTCCGATTGTGGCTCATGTGGCAACCAATTGGCTGTCTAGTTTCCTCTGGAAGTTAGGAAATCGAGAGGCTGAAGCGTAGATCCTTAAAACCCTGACTTCTTGAACAAGTCGGTGTTCTTGGTCTCCAGAGCGCTCTATTGAACTCCAATATAAAGCGTCGATGAAGCTAATGGAGAATTCCATCAATGACTTTGATATAAATTTACCTTATAGAAAACTGCTACTTTAGTCACAAGTGTTTTACATCGCGAAATATATAGAAATATATTCCAGGGAATCCGACAAGAAACTTTAGTGATTCACAGGGAAGTAATGAGGCACGAGTGACTGGCAAGTCAGTGAGGGTGAAGCTTCTACTGCGGCTTAAAGATTAATTAAATGTAAACGAGCGTTTACGTCCATAAAAAGTAACACAAGTTAACTTGATAAAGTATTGATGAAGACTTGACTTTTTTGCACTTTTTCTTGGAGAAGTTCGGTATTATTACTCATGTAAGGGAAAAACAGGTAAGCCAAAGGTATCTGCTCACTCAAGACAGAAAATTTAGTTTTTATCCCCTAAAAGCTTTTTTGTCCTAACCGAGCCACCTATCGCTGACTGTCTTCTCCAACGAGGGTATAAATTGAATTCAGCCATCTGATAGAAAGCCAGACAATCTTCGTCTTGCTTGACTAACGACAAGAAGGAAGAAGTCCAGCTGATCAGTAATTTCAAATTTTCTTAATTATTAGTGTAACACTAAATTCACTAATTGGCGATCGGCTTTTCATTGGCTTTTCGGATCTGTGTTGTGGTTGAGTTCTCACCCTCAACGGACTTGCTCAAAGCGGGAAAGGAACATTCCTAGACAATCCCCTTGCAAGTCTGAGGTTCACCCAACAATGATCACGAGGTTTAGAGTCATGAAATGCTTGTCTTCAATCGCTACAGTAGGAACAACGCTTGTTGCTTTCGGAACTGTAATGACTTGCGGCAATGGGGCGTTAGCAGCTTCGATTAATAACCGACCCATACCGACTATACCAACGGGAACTTCTCTCCAAGACACCTTGGATGGTATCACAATTTCCGATCCTGGTATTGATGTAGTCAATGATCAGTCACCATTTGCGCTGTTTGACAACACGTCTTCTGGTGGAGCAATAGGAACTCTGGTTGCGGAAATAGCGGGTTTAAAAGATCAGAATAAGTTTGGACTCTACAGTGCTAGCAATCCTGAGAATAAAGTTGTAATTTTTGATGGACTTGTTTCACCTGATTCACCTAGTCCACAAGCCTTTATTACCTTCTTAGCTGATGGTAGTGTGAAAGTTAACGGAGGAAATTCATTCGCCGGTTTTGGTGGCTCATTCGGCTTTTATCTCGAGAATGACAATAACACGTTCTACACTGAGGATAGTCTTAACAATGGCAATCCACAAGCCCTAGTCTATCAAGGTGATAACGTGACCGAACTTAAACTTGATGGTTTGGACTCAGGGACATTTGTGGATACTGAGTTCATCTTTGCTTTCGAGGATTTACCTTTTAGTAATTCTGACAAAGACTATAACGACTCAGTTGTACATATTTCAGGGATTAAGCCAGCAGCCGTTCCAGAACCCATGACTATTTTAGGGTCTGCCTTAGCTTTAGGATTTGGCGGCTTGTTCAAACGGGAACGGTCAAAACGACAAAAGAACTAGCTGTTAGCTGGTAGGGGCGGGTTTACCGATAATTGGGTTTGTCAATACAATGGCAATAAACCCGCTCCGATCAAGGTTTTAGGACTTACGCAAAAGCTCTATATGTAGGGTGTGTTAGCGTAACGGAACTTAACCAATATATATGGTGTGGCTGCGTAAGTTTTGGGTTTATAGTAGGCGATGCTAGGATTTTTAGCGCTGAAGCGCAACTACAAACTGGGCGATCGCTTGGGGTAAAATGCGATGTTCTTGAACTTGAATCCGGGCGTGTAGCGTCTCTGGCGTGTCGTTGGGAAGCACGGGAACGGCGGCTTGGATTAAAATGGGTCCACTATCGACTTCTGGACTAACTAAGTGTACCGTACATCCAGTAATTTTCACCCCGGCGGCTAAGGCTTCTTCTTCGGCGTGAATGCCTTTGAAACTGGGTAAGAGACTAGGATGGAGGTTGAGGATGCGATCGCGAAATGCATCAATCAAGACTGGCGTGACAATTCGCATCCAACCCGCCATAACCACGAGTTCAACTTGGTATTTTCTCAATGTTTCAACAATTTGAGCATCGAGGGCTTCCCGTTTTTTGTAATCTCGGTGATTATGGAGAACGGTGGGAATGCCGAATTTTTCGGCTCTGGCGAGGGCTTTGATACCGGGATTATTGTAGATCATCACTTGAATTTGGGCATGGAGTTGCCCATCTGCGATCGCTTGGGCGATGGCTTCAAAGTTTGTACCACTCCCCGATACCATAATTCCTAGTTTTACAGGAGGCGTTTCTGGGGCAGGTTTGGCAGTAACTACTGGGGAAATGAGACTAGGGGTTGTATTCGGCGCTGGGGTATTGCTGGTCATACAGAACTACAAATTACACGAATTGCCAACAGTATCATAGTGTTCGGATGGATATTGCCGACAAAATTTTTCAATATATTCGTAGGGGCGCACCGACGTGCGCCCTTTACCAACCTGCGCCATTTCCTTCCACAAATAGGCACTGCCGTACCCCTACAGGTGGTGTGGCTTATGTCTGATGAACGAAAACAAGGTTGAGCGTCTGCCCGATACAGTATTGCCTCAAGATACGATACGCTGTACTAACATAGCCAAACTCTTACCCGCTTGCCTCAGCTAGCCATGACTCAATCGACTGACTTCCTGACGCACCTCAATCCCTCTCAACGTCGCGCCGTCGAACATTTCTGCGGTCCCTTGCTGGTTGTGGCGGGGGCGGGTTCGGGTAAAACGAGGGCGTTAACCTATCGCATTGCCAATCTGATTCTCACCCATAGAGTCGATCCCGAAAACATTTTAGCGGTGACATTCACCAATAAAGCCGCACGGGAGATGAAATCCCGGATTGAAACCCTATTCGCCCAGCAACTGGCTGTCCAAACACGGGGTCAGCGTTTGGAGTTACTCCCAGAACTTGAACAAACCCAGTTGCGATCGCGAGTCTATAAAAAATACATTAAACCCCTGTGGATTGGTACATTTCACAGCTTGTTTGCCCGGATTCTCCGCTATGACATCAATAAATACACAGATGAAAAAGGACGCCAATGGAAGCGTAATTTTTCCATCTTTGACGAATCCGACGCCCAAACGCTGGTAAAAACCATCGTCACCAAACAATTAAATCTAGACGATAAAAAATTTAACCCCCGAACCATTCGTTACGCGATTAGCAATGCCAAAAACTTAGGCTTATCGCCCCAAGACTTTGAAAAAGAGCAGTCGGGTTATAAAGGGCGACTCTATGCTGAAGTTTATCATCATTATCAAGACCAGTTAGCCGCCAACAATGCCCTGGACTTCGATGATCTGATTTTAGTCCCCGTTAAACTCTTCCAACAAAACGAATCCGTTCTGGGATATTGGCACAATCAATTTCGCCATATTTTAGTGGATGAATATCAAGATACAAACCGGATTCAGTACGAACTGATACACCTATTAACCACAAACGGCGAAACTGAAAAAACGCAATGGGATTGGCGCGATCGCTCCGTATTTGTTGTCGGTGATGCGGACCAATCCATATACTCGTTTAGGATGGCAGATTTCACTATCTTATTAGGATTTCAAGAAGACTTTGGTGATGGGTTGTCCGATGAAACGACCCGCACCATGGTTAAATTAGAGGAAAACTATCGCTCGCGCGAAAATATTCTCCAAGCCGCTAACTATTTAATTGAACAGAATACCCAGCGAATTGACAAAATTCTCAGACCCACACGCGGTTTAGGGGAAGTCATTTACTGTCATCACGCCGACGATGAGTTAGAAGAGGCTCATTTTGTACTTCAACAAATTCTGAAACTGAATCAACAGAACCCAGAACTAGGCTGGGGCAGTTTTGCTATTCTTTATCGGACGAACGCCCAATCTCGCCCGTTAGAAGATGCGCTGCGAAGTCGAGTGCCTTATGTGATTATCGGGGGATTGAAGTTCTACGATCGCAAAGAGGTTAAAGATGCCTTAGCGTATCTAAGAACGATTGCCAATCCCAGCGATACCGTCAGTTTATTGCGAATTATCAATACACCACGCCGGGGTATTGGTAAAGCCACAATTGATAATTTAGTGCTGGCGGCTCAAGAATTGGGAACTCCCCTCTGGGAAATTATCCGGGATGAAACCTCGGTCAATACAATTGCTGGACGTTCGGCTAAAGCGGTTAATCGGTTTGCCCAATTGATTAAGCAGTGCCAAGAGAATACGGAAAACTTAGAAGCAGCAGAAATTATTAAATTTATTATGGAGGAATCGGGATATGTTGATGACCTAAAAAATCAAGGCACAGACGAAGCGGAAAACCGATTGGAAAATATCCATGAACTGTATAATGCTATCGTTCAATTCCAAGAAGAAAATGAAGATACCAGCCTAGAAGGATTTCTGGCAAATGCGTCGCTGGCGTCTGATTTAGATAATCTGGAAGATGGACAACAAGCGGTGTCTTTAATGACACTGCACTCGGCTAAAGGATTAGAGTTTCCGGTTGTCTTTCTAGTTGGTTTAGAACAAGGACTTTTTCCCCATAACCGGACGATAGATGACCCGGTTGCTTTAGAAGAAGAACGCCGTCTCTGTTATGTGGGGATTACTCGCGCCCAAGAACAACTCTTTCTTGCCCATGCCCGTGAACGTCGCCTCTATGGGTATCGTGAACCAGCGGTTCGGTCTCAGTTTTTGGATGAGTTACCCGAAGACTTAATTAGCAGTACCTTGGTGAAAGTGAAACAGCAAACGCCTTCCGCCTCAACTGAAAAGTCATCAAAATCCTCTAGTTCAACGGCAAACTCGAACGAGTGGAAAAAAGGCGATTTACTTAAGCATGATAATTTTGGTGTCGGTGAAGTAACCCATGTTTTTGGTTCGGGCAATAAAGTTAGCATTGCGGTTAAGTTTCCCAGTTTAGGACAAAAAATTCTTGACCCTAAGCGAACCAATATACAACGAGTGAATTAGTTGGGGAATGGGAAAATCAATGGTAGGGGCGGGTTTAGGCACAATTGTAGGGGCGGGTTTAGGCACAATTGTAGGGGCGGGTTTAGGCACAATTGTAGGGGCGGGTTTAGGCACAAATGTAGGGGCGGGTTTAGGCACAATTGTAGGGGCGGGTTTAGGGACTAA
>NZ_JAVJQN010000169.1:0-60195 GCF_040218245.1 Coleofasciculus sp. E1-EBD-02
TGTAGCTAAAAACAATAAATTAACAGAAGAAGAGGTCGAATCAAAGAAGCTTCGCCTTTAATTGGAATTATGCATTCATTAAAAGAAGAATTGCATCAAATATTTGAAGAAAGTCAAAACCTGGGAGAGGGAACTTTAAAACTAATTGATTGGTTAGACAAGGCAACTAGATCTAGTTTGTCCAATTGCGCGATCGCTCCGACATTCGGCTTGTAGTAAGGGCTTTAGCCCTAGATTCTGTTGGGTTGAGCGAAGTCGAAACCAAACCTACAACCTATTCCACTATTTTAGCTGTGTCACACCATTACAATTGACTTTATGATGGGCTTGAGTAAAGGGCGACCCGATCATATTGAGTGGAGGAGCGTTTTTAATTAATGCAAGCGGGTCGCCCCTACCGTTTCAACTAAAGGTGATAGGCTTCTAGATAATCAAGATTCAAATTCTATCAGTTCACGTTGATATATTCTCCTATAAAGTGGCTTCATTATCAGCAATTTCAGTATCCAGTTAACGCCGATATGCAGCCATATATTCGACAAGTTCATCAAGGAATAGTATAAACATTTCCAGGTTTTTCAGTCTGGCAAATGCTACATATAACGCTACGCGCTCAACTTTCTTGCAATAGGCTTTCTTGCAATAGTTAAGACAAAAGCTTACCTGACAAGGGATTGAGCGTATTTGAATTTTTCTTCATTTGTCCTAACCTTAGTGCGTAGTGCTATATTTTAACCCGTTTTAACAGGTTTTAGCTTTTAGCCCGAACTTTAGTTCCGGGCTTCTTCTTCTTTAGTTCCGGGCTAACCCCCGGTGAGATAGGGGTTTCATTTCTTCGCTTCTGCTGCGATTAACATCGTTGCAGCATATTCATTATTAGGTTGAATTTCCAGCGCCTTTTTCAAAGACGCGATCGCGTCATCGAACCGTTCTAATTCCATATAGGCTTCGGCTTTGTTAATCCAGGCGTTGGCAGAATTGGGTTTAAGCTGAGTGGCGCGATCAAGAACCGGAATCGCTTTCTCCGGTTGACCTAATAAAATCAACGCCACGCCTTGATTAATCCAGGCTTCGGCAAAATCTGGCTTCAGGGTTGTGGCTTTTTTGTAGAGGTTTAGCGCTTCTTGATGTCTTCCCAACTGATCCAACGCCGCACCCTTACTCCATAACGCTTCCGGATAATCAGGGTTAATGGCTAAGGCGCGATCGCACGCCTGAATCGCTTCGGTTGGACGAACCTGAGTGTTTAAATCATAGCAGCGTTGCCAATGGGTTTTGGCATTGGCGGTATTAGGGGAAGGAGAAGCCGATGGAACAGGTGATGGTGTTGGCTGAACCTTTGTTGGCTTTGGCGCTACGGGAGTTGGTGTTGACGTTGCTGGTTTGGGGGGTGCAGGATTTTGAGTGACTGGGGGTGACTTTTTCACAGAAGGGGAAGGAGTTGATTCCGGTGAAGGAACAGGAGAGGATTGGTTATTGGGTTTTGGTGTATCAGGAGTAGGCTGTTCAGACGTAGGTGATTCTGAGTCTGAACTGGGATTCGTCGTTGTCTCCTCCGTGGAGGAAGATTCAAGGGATGATCTGGGGGAGGCTTGAGTTGCAGAGTTCGCAGAATTAACAGTTAATTCCTGACTCTGATTCGTCGTTTTGCTGGTAAACTGCGGAATCAGCCGTGTTGTCGCGACTCCAGCAATTCCGCCGACAATGCCTAAAATTGCTACAACCCACCACAGATTCAGCCCTCGTTTTGGGTTGGAACCGGGTGTAACAATGGTGGGGACTGAACTCCCGGATGCGGGTTGGGAATTCCGCCAAGTTTCGGGTAACTGAGTGCTACTGGTGTCTGAGGGGGATGTGGTTGGGGAATCTGGAAAACCTCTCTCCAAACCTCTCTCCTGCAAGGAGAGAGGTTTTGAATGTTCTGGAAGCGATGCTGTGGTGTCTGAGGAATCGGGTAATCGTTGCGTTGTATCGGAGGCTGGGATATCGCTGGATAGGCTTTGCAGGGCGTCTAAGGCTTCGGTGGCGGTTTGATAGCGATCGCGGAAGTCATACCGAATCATCTGATCCAAAACCTCTGCCAAGTTGAGATTAACATGAGGGGCTAAATCACGCCACTGAATTTCTCCTGTCTCTGGATTTTCCCGCAGCAGTCGGGGATGTGTCCCGGTTAAGGCTTGAATCCCTAAGATACCCACTGCATACACATCACTACTAAACCGGGGTTGTCCACCCAACTGTTCTTTAGGAACATAGCCTTGAGTACCAATGGAAATAGTTAAATTGGTTTGTCCTTGAGGATGACTAAATTGAGTGGTAACTTGCTTCACCGCACCAAAGTCAATTAGGACAATTTTGCCATCCTGTTGGCGGCGAATCAGGTTAGAGGGTTTGATATCGCGATGAATCACATTTTGCTCATGGACATACGCCAAAACCTGGAGAATATCCTGTAGTAAGGCAATAGTTTTAGATTCTAACCATTGCTGACCTTTTTTAAATTCCTGGGTGAGGGGATTGCCAAGAATTAATTCTTGTGCTAAATAAAATTCTTGATTCTCTTCAAAATGTGCCAGCAGCCGGGGAATTTGGTCATGATTACCCAGTTGATAGAGGACTTGAGCTTCGGTGTCAAATAGGCGTCTAGCGGTTTCCAGACTGGCGGCGTCAGTGGTTTTAGGTTTAAGTTGCTTAATCACGCATTGGGGATGTCCAGGTAAGTGGAGATCTTGCGCCAGAAAGGTTTGACCAAATCCGCCTATTCCCAGTTGACACTCGATTTTATAGCGTCCACCGAGAGGTTGATCCGTATTTGTGGATTGAAATCGACGGAAAAGATTAAAGCTCATGCCCTACCGCTCATTACAGGAAAACTGAAGCCTTGACCTACTATCTTAATTATTTTTAACGATATGATTTTGATAGTGACCTAATCATCATTATCCTTATTCAGAATCCTTTACCCGATTGTTGAATCGACGACCCAAAAAATTTGACGTGACAACAGGCGTTGCGGTTTCAGCAAATGTCTACATTATCACTCAAAAAACGGGAACCATTACTATAACAGGTGTTCGAGGTCTACCACGTCTATGTATATTCAATTAACCTGGGAAGATCCAGAAATGGGGGAAGTTAAGCGATCGCTCTTAGCTGCACCGATCGCGATCGGTCGAGAATTGGATCAAATGCCAGAGTATTGGGGAGGAGAGTCGGTATCTCGGTTAGAACTGGCGAACCCAGAGATCTCCCGGTTTCATGTCCTGATTACGATGGCAAATAACCAAATCTATATTACCGATCAACGTAGTGCTAACGGTACCTTTCTAAATGGGCGACCCCTGCGCCAAGCCAATCAACCCATTTCCTTTAAAGATACCCTACGGATGGGTCCCTATAAAATGACCGCCACCTTAGTCCACAGCAATGATCTCAACGCCACCGCCCAGAGTCCCAACGTATCCAGCTTTACGCCGTCGATGAAGTCTATCCCCCAAAAGAAAGTGGTGATCTGGGCGATTGGAATCGGCGTTCTCTTATTAACCACATTTGGCGCATGGGCAGTAGCCAGCACTATTTTAGAGCGATCGCGCCCCCAACCGTCGCCCACAGAGCCGTCTAGTAGTCGTCTGGTGAAATAAAGATGGGGGAGCTGGGGAAGCGGGGGGAGCTGGGGAAGCGGGGGAAGCGGGGGAAGCGGGGGAAGCGGGGGAAGCGGGGGAAGCGGGGGAAGTGGGGGAAGCGGGGGAAGCTGGGGAAGCGGGGGAAGCGGGGGAAGCGGGGGAAGTGGGGGAGCTGAGGGAGTTGGGAAGGCTGGGGAGGACTAACTTAGAGTTTATTTGAGTAGTAAGTATTTGGTTTAGTCGAGGAAGATGAGTAGAAACATGTTGAAAAGCCATAGAGACTTAGAAGTTTATAAGATGGCGTTTGATTCAGCCATGATAATTTTCGAGTTATCTAAAAAATTTCCTGTAGAGGAGCGATATTCTTTAACTGACCAGATTCGTCGTTCTTCTCGCTCAGTTTGTGCCAATCTAGCAGAAGCATGGCGTAAAAGACGATATGAAGCTGCCTTTATTGCTAAATTGAATGACTGTGAAGCAGAAGCGGCTGAAACTCAAACTTGGATAGAGTTTGCTGTTAAATGTAGCTATATGGATATTCAAGTCGGTCGAGAAGTTTATGGGACTTACAACCAAGTTTTAACAGGTTTCGTCAACATGATCAACAATCCTTCACCCTGGCTTATGAAGCATTAAATTTATCCAATTAATTTACCCAATTAGTGATTTTTAAAATCTGGCGCTAGTAGTCATTTGTGAAAATAACCCATCTCTAAAAATGCTCCCCCTGCTCCCCCTGCTCCCTCTGCTCCCTCTGCTCCCTCAGCTCCCTCTGCTCCCCCTGCTCCCTCAGCTCCCTCTGCTCCCTCAGCTCCCTCTGCTCCCTCTGCTCCCTCGGCTTCCCCTACTCCCCCGGCTCCCCCGGCTCCCTCTAAGACGTTGGCGGTTTATCCTGTTAGGGTTATTGACGCTGCTGCTAACACTGAACCCATTTCCCAGCTTTGCCCAAACATCCCCAACCAATCATAATGACAAAGCACCAATCGTGCTAGATGGTCGCGTTTTATTGCAGGTAAGAAGTTTAAATAATAACTATACAGCAGAAAATCGGGCAAAGCGGATCAACGATATTTTGGCGCAAGCGGTGCAATCCTCTCAACCTGCAAGCGTTGAAGTGAATCAGACAGAGGATCAAACCACGCTAACTATTCCTTCCTTGCTTGAGTCAGACCATTTACTCACTGTAACCGACAAGGATGTCCTACCAGAACTAACGGCTCTTCAGCAAGCCCGAATTTGGCAGAGAATTCTGGAAAAGGCATTTGTACAAGCCCAATTTGAGCGATCGCCCGCCTATATTCGTCAGGCGTTAGGCTTTGTCCTTGGGGCGATACTGGTTGCGATCGCGATTCATCTGGGTTTACTGTTTCTGGGAAAATGGGTGTCTCATCGCTTGAGAGTGTGGCTAGGACAACCCACCTCCTCCTTTCACGCCTGGGAAGATCCCGCCCAATTCATGGTACGCCTTGCCCAACTAGGGTTACAGGGCGGATTATGGATCGCGATCGCCTATTATGTGACCGATTTGTTTCCCGCCAGTCGGATTTGGCGCTATGAGTTATTCGATTTTATCGCTAAGGTTTTTGGTATTCTTAATGCGCCAGTGATTAGCTTAGGTAGTAGTAAATATTCTGCCCTAGAATTACTATTGCTTTTGGGCTTGACTGTTGGATTGTGGTTTGCGGTTAGTTCTCTCACCAAGTTGTTTAAATCCTATGTCTTAGCGCACACCGGGGCTGAACCCAGATTGCAAGAGGTGATTACTGTCCTCACTCAGTATGTTCTCACCTTTCTCGGATGGATTGTCCTGTTACAAATTTGGGGTTTAGATGTTGGGTCTTTAACCATTCTTGCCAGTGTCCTCGGTGTGGGGATTGGTTTTGGGGTGCAGAATATTGCTAATAACTTTATTAGCGGGATTATTATTACCTTTGAACGCCCCATCCAAATCGGCGATTTTGTCAAAGTCGGTGATTTACTGGGAACCGTAGAACGCATTGGCGCACGTAGTACGGAGATTTGTACGTTAGATCAAGTTACGATTATCGTACCCAACTCACGCTTTTTAGAGACTGAGGTAATTAACTGGAGTCACGGGAATCCGATTTCTCGGCTGCGGATTCCTGTGGGTGTGGCGTATGGATCAGATATCGATAAAGTCCAAACCGCGTTACTCGAAGCCGTGAAAAATCATCCCGAAGTGCTGCTGCAACCGCCGCCTCAGGTATGGTTTCAAGGGTTTGGGGAGAGTTCCCTGGACTTTGATTTACTGGTGTGGACAGGAGAACCGAAGAAACAGTTTAAAGTTAAAAGTGATCTCAACTATCGGATTGAAGAATGTCTGCGTCATCATACGATTGAGATTCCCTTTCCGCAACGGGATTTACATCTGCGATCGCCTAAACTTGACGAAATTTTTAACCTGTTATTATATCGGGATGCATCAACATCGTCTCCTCGATCAATTGAGCCGACGAATGGGAATCAATCCCACCCTACTCCCCTTTCTCAACCGCAAGATTCCCTGGCGGCTACGACTGAGATATCCGGATCAGTATCCCGGACAATCACTCCAGCCAAAACCCTAACCGAGACAGAAATTGAAGCATTAGTTGCAGCGATGCGGGGTGCAGATGGTGTAGAAATAAAAGACCGCCGTTATCGAGGAAATCTTTATCCTCAATGCTTCATTGGTGCAGAAGCCGTGGAATGGCTAGCACAACGGACTCAGGGTTCTCGACAAGAAGCGATTCGCATCGGACAAATTTTGATTGATAGCGGTATTATCCATCATGTTATTGATGATTATCCGTTTCAAGATGATTATTCATTTTATCGATTTTATCGGGATGATCGTCTGGTATGACTTGAAGCTAGGGCGTCGGAGATCGGACTCATGACAGGATGATGCCTACCGGAGTGGCTACGGGTTTTATGGCAAGGCGGAAACTATTGGGCGGTTTTATCGAGTTTTTTACTTTTTGAGTTTAACTTGGCAGATGAACCCGAAAAATTCAGGGCTGTTTAAGGGTTTAACGGCGATGAACGCCAAGTAGAAACGTATAAGCAACTTGATTACCCCGGTAAGAAGGTTGAATTTGGAAAATTTTAGGAGGTAATGCTGTGAAGCTGAAGATTATCGCTTTTTCACTGTTGTTGGGTTTGACATCATTGCTGGGAGCTTGTCAGACTGATACAACTACACCTGATGAGACGGGTGTAGAAGAGCCAACTCCAGCAGGTGAAACTGAGGTTATGCCTGGAGAGGAAGAGGCTATGCCTGGAGAGGAAGAAGACGGTGAGGCTACGCCCTAAACCTAGCTTGATCAGAACGTGAACAGCTTACCTTGGGAGAGATAGGTTCTATTAAGTAACAGGTGCACAGATGAGACTTTTACTCGTGGAAGATGATGAGCGCATTACCGATGCCCTAGAAGAAGATCTCACCGATCAACATTATGCGATCGATGTGGCGCATGATGGAGAGGAGGGGTTAAATCTCTCTGATTCTGTCACCTATGACTTAATTTTGCTCGACATTATGTTACCCAAAATCGATGGGATTACACTTTGTCGGCGACTACGCTCCCAAGGCTGTAGCACTCCGATTCTGATGCTAACGGCAAAGGATACAATTACGGATAAGGTTGTGGGATTGGATGCAGGAGCTGATGACTATTTGGTTAAACCCTTTGACCTGCAAGAGTTATCAGCTCGCATTCGAGCTTTACTGCGTCGGGGTGTTTCCACCGCCCCCCCGGTATTGGAGTGGGGTAAACTACGGTTAGATCCAAGTACCTGTGAAGTTTTTTATGAAGATCGCCTCTTATCGCTTTCACCCAAAGAATATTCGTTGTTAGAATTTTTCTTACGCCATGGTCGTCGTGTATTTAGCCGCGCTCAAATCTTAGAACACCTGTGGCCCTTTGAGCGACTCCCGGAAGAAGCGACGGTGAAAGCGCATATCCGCAGTTTGCGACAGAAACTTGAAGCTGGCGGCGCTCCCAGTGATTTGATTGAAACGGTTTATGGTTTGGGTTATCGTTTAAAACAGTGATTGATACTTGGGAAAAATTTATAATTAAAACATCATAAGTTAGTCAGGGCGGGTTGAGTTCAGTTAGAGGTTTTCTCCTCAAGGTTATCGGTAAAACCCGCCCCTACGCTCGGTCAGGGCGGGTTTTGAATAAATGTTATTATACATAGTGAAACGAAAGCACATAAACCCGCCCCTACACAGTCAAAACTCAGACGTAGGATGCTACGTCTCTACAGTTCTTAGAATGTTTCAAGGTTTACGCTGGCGTCTATTGTTGTCTTACCTAACTGTAATGGCAGCAATTTTGAGTCTCTTTGGCACGGGAGTTTATGTCTTTGTTAGCCGCAATCTTTATTACCAACTGGATAAAAAACTATTGACTCTGGCTCAAGCCGCCGCCGCCTCGTTTACGCCTGTGAAAATGAAGGGACCTCAATATCTTAATCAAGTGGATGCGGTTCCCTGGCGTGATATTTTTAATCGGGATCAGCAAAGCTTAGAATGGTTTGATGCCAAGGGTCAACTTTTGGCAAGTCGAGGTGCTCTAGAGTTGGACTCTCGACTCCGAGTCGGTTCTCAAACTCAAGAGGAAAAGCAAAAGCCTAGACAAGTTCGCACGTATACCATTTCTGTGTTTAAAGATGGCTCAACTCCCAATCAGCCCTCTCTAGAAGGGTATATTCGCGCCTCGCAATCGATGGAGGATATCCAAATCGTCCAACGCCAAATGCTGTGGGGATTGGGAATGGGTGGTGTTATGGGGTTAGGTTTAGTAGGTTTGGGTGGACTGTGGTTGACACAGAAAGCGGTGGAGCCAATTGAGCAAAGTTTTCAGCAACTTAAACAGTTTACGGCGGATGCGTCTCATGAGTTACGCAGTCCTTTGATGGCGATTAAAGCATCGGTTGATGTGATGCGAAATCATCCGGAACGAATTCATCCCAAGGATGCGAAAAAGTTAGCGGCGATCGCGAGTGCTACGGATCAGATGAGTCACTTATCAGAAGACTTACTTTTTTTAGCGCGAAACGATAGTAAGATATCAACGCCTAGCCGTGAGAAAAGCACAATCTCTCTGAATAAGATTTTAAAGAACTTGCTGGAGTTGTTAGAACCTTTTGCACAAGACAAAGAGGTGACACTCGATTTTCAGTGGCTAGCCACAGTTTCTGTGGTAGGGGATGAATCACAACTGAGTCGTTTATTTTGTAACTTGCTGGAAAATGCGATTCAATATACGCCGAGTCAAGGGAAAGTAGACCTGATTTTAGCCAAAACTAATCGTTTTGCTATTGTGAGTATTAAAGATACCGGAATTGGCATTGAGCGAGAACAATTACCCTTTGTGTTTGATCGCTTCTGGCGGGCGGACAAAGCCCGTTCTCGGCGCGAGGGGGGGACAGGGTTGGGTTTAGCTATTGCTGCTGCGATCGCGCAGCGTCATGGTGGGAAAATCACGGTGACGAGTCAGGTTGGAGTAGGAAGCTGCTTTCAGGTGCGTTTACCTGCTGTTTAACTCCGGTTCTTTGCTATTGTAGGCTAGAGATTTCTTAACTCGCAGCCTCCTATGACAGCTAGCGCTCAGATCACTCAATTCCAGTACAAACCCCTACACAAACCCAACCAGCTTATCTATGGTACGGGTCAGACGGCAGTGGTTACAGGTTGGACAGTTAAACATGCGATCGCGAAACAGTTACAACCTTATGAGTTTGCTGTTATCGGTCAACTCTATAGTCCGACACGGGGTATCAGCCTGCTGATCCGGAATCTATTAGCGAATCCTCATGTCCGCTACCTTCTGGTTCTCAACGCCACGAAGGAAGACCAAAATGCTGGGGGTGGGATATGCTTATTAGATTTCTTCCGCCATGGGTTTACTGAAGGGTTCAGCGATACAGGGCGTCGCTGTTGGGTGATTCGGTCTGCGATTCCTGGCTATATCGATATTGAAATTGAGGCTAATGCTTTGGAAACTCTCCGGCAATCGGTGGAGTGGCAAGAGGCGAAATCAATAGCTGAAGCCGTGAGTCAGGTTAAGTCTTATGCGGTTAGGGATAGGGTTGAACCCTGGGGTGCGCCGCTAGAATTTCCCCAAACAGAAGCCGTGCCAACCGTCTTACCTGGATCACGTTACGGACATCGGATCGAAGGCAAGACAATTGCCGAAACCTGGGTGAAAATCATTCATCGGATTAAAACAACCGGAACCCTTCGACCAACGGGTTATGATGGGCAATGGCAAGAGTTAATTGATTTAATGGCGGTGGTGACGGATGAACCTCCAGGGTTCTATTTCCCTGAACCCAACTATTTACCCTGCGATCGCGCTTTTATTCAGGAATACATTCACCAAATTTTAGATGATGCGCCTTATCGAGAAGGTGTGAAATATACTTACGGTCAACGTCTCCGTTCGTGGTTTGGCAAAGACCAAATTGAGCAGATTATTACCAAATTAATTGGAGAAATTGATGCGGCGAGTGCCGTGATGTCTCTGTGGGATGTTAAAGACCACGAACAAGGGGGTAGTCCTTGCCTGAATCACCTTTGGGCGAGGGTTGTTGATAATGAGTTATCACTGACCGCGACTCTCCGCAGTAATGATATGTACATGGCGTGGCCCTCGAACGCCATGGGACTACGCGCCCTACAACAGTATATCCGAGACGAAATCGCCCAACGCTCTAGTTATGATTTGCGAATGGGACCATTGATTACTATCAGTCAGAGCGCTCATATTTATGATGACACATGGGAAAATGCGGATCAATTAATCCGAAAACAATATCCTGCAATTTGTCGGAATCGAGACTTTTATGACCCTGTAGGTAACTTTTTAATTGAAATTAACGCCAACAAAATCGTTGTTAAACAAACAACTCCTGGTAGTGGCGAAGTCGTGGCGTGCTATTCAGGCAAAAATCCCCTAACGCTGATCAGGGAAATTTGTGCAGCTTCCCCAGCTATTCAACCCGATCATGCCGCTTATTTGGGAATGGAGGTACAAAAAGCCGCAGAATCACTAAAAACGAATACGCCCTATAGTCAGGATAGTAAATGACACCATTGAATCAAGAGCGACCAACATGGGATGAATACTTCCTCATGCTGGCAAAACTTGCCGCTACTCGCTCAACTTGCTTGGCTTTTCCGGTTGGTGCAGTAATTGTTAAAAACAAACAAGTTTTAGCCACTGGCTACAATGGATCACCCGCCGGATCAGCTCATTGTACAGAACAGGGATATTGCTACCCAGGTTTAAGTAGCTGTGATGCTAGCAAAGAGATGCCATCTCGTGCTGTTCACGCTGAAGCCAATGCGCTGGCACAAGCCGCTAAACATGGCATTGCGACGACTGATGCTAGTATTTACGTCACCCTAGAACCTTGCCTTTCTTGTTTAAAACTGATCATTTCTGCTGGCATCCATGAAGTCTTTTATGAAACTCCCTTTAACAGTGGAGGCAGTATTCTGGTTAGAGATTCATTTATCAATGAGGGTTTAGTTACCCTGAAAAAAATTCAGCTATCTGATGAAACAGCAAACAGAGCGGCATCATTTTTATTAAATCCAACGTCTGTTGCTAGAGCTAGCGTATAACCGTTATCTCATACCCAAACTAATAGTTGAGGTCAAGGAACTGTGTTTAGCGATGTTGATATTGAAAAACAACTAGAATCTCAAAAGAGAGATCCAGATACAGGAATCTCAATAGAGCCTTTTGAGAAAAAGTATTTAACACCTGTTGGTTATGATTTGCGAGTTGGAAAAAAAGGATTTTCTTGGAATAATAAACGTGAAGAAAATATTGAAAGAGACGGTGGAATTGAAATTGAACCTAGGGATACAGTAGTGATTGAGACGTTGGAGTCTATAACTTTATCCAGGGAGGTGGGAGCAACTATTCATGCCATGGCTACACGGGTTAATTCTCAAGGATTATCTCACATCTCTACTACTGTAGATCCCGGATGGACTGGTAAACTTTTAATTTCTTGCCACAACTATCGCGATAGTCCTGTAGAACTTCGACTGGGAGATTCTTTCTGCACAGTTTGCTTTTTCAGAGTAGAGTCTCAAGCTAAAGTGTCTGTTGGAAGACCTCCTGACAGAGATGACATCTGGCAGCAGCTTATAGAAAAGGCTAGTCGAGAAAAACAGCAGCTTAGAGAGAAGGCTAATCAAGAAAAACAACGACAGGAGCGAGAAATAAAAGAAGAGAAAGAGAGGGAAAGACGGGAACGTCAAAATCGATTATTCGGGATGGCTTCTTTTGCTGTTGTCGCTTTAGCTATTGGTATTGTAACCTCTTTAATTGATCCAGTGATAGGCGCTTCTTTAGCGGCTGTTATCGGTGGTATAAGTCCTTTTGTTGTCGAGATATTAAAAGCCAAATAATATCTTTTAAATAAATCATCCTGAATTAACTAATTAACTTAGGTGTCTTTATTCATTAAGTTATGAATCAAACTCAAGCACATATTTACATTTCAGGTGCGTTAACTGGAGTTGAAAACCCTTTAAAACTCAAGGCATTTTATGAAGCGATTGGGGCGCTTTGTGAAACGATGGAATTTCAAGTCTATGTTCCCCATCTCAAAACCGATCCGATTAATAACCCTGATGTTAGCCCTCGACAAGTTTTTGAGACAGACAAGCGCCAAGTTAGTTCGTCAGATTTAGTCATCGCCTACCTGGGTTGTCCTTCTTTTGGCGTTGGTATGGAATTAGCTTATGCAGAAATCCATAATATCCCGTTGATTCTACTGTACGAAAAAGATAAGAATATATCACGGTTTCCTAGAGGTATCCCCACTGTTATTTCTGAAATTAAGTTTAGTAGCGATGAAGATGCCTTAGCTCGTTTGCAAAAGATTCTAGAGCAGTGGAGTGCCGAGAATCCAACACAACCTCTGTCATTACCGATAGATTACGGCTAAAGCTGGTGGAACTGGGACATATTTTATTTGGAAGTTGCCAAATATTCACATAACAACGGCACAACATTATCAAACCATCGCAGTTGCGCTCCACTCCAGGCATTGGTTTTGGATGTCGCTAGCATGGCTCGCCCGTATGCTTTTCCTTTCTCGGTGAGTCGTCGCTCCCTCGAACCGGGTTTAGTCCATTCCTGAATGCCTAATTCATGGAGTGCGGCGTTGACTTGAGCCGCTTTAACTTTTCGTCCTAATTGCTCTGACACCTTCTCAGCCACTTGTGAGGCGATCATCCCGGAGGGTTCCTCCTGGGAATGAGTGACTAAAAGCTGCTGCGCTTGATTCGCAGCACTGGCTAACGCCGGAAAACGCTGGGTGAGTACATTCAATTTCCAAGACGCGATCGCACGTTGATCCAATCCCGCTTCTTCTAACCATTTGGCGATTAACCGTAACCCCTGATCCAGTTGCTGGAGTTGGTTATCCAGGGGGAATTCATCGGTTTGGGGTAATTCCGCGATCGCACCGTCGATGTCTTTGGGATAGGGAGTCTCAACTGACTCTATATCACTGGCTGTTTTAATTTGGAGAGTCTCTAAGGATGTAGCATTCGCCGCTTCCACTAAAGCCGTTGCCGTCTCATTCCCTGCATCCGCTTGATATTGCCAAAATGCTACGGCTGCATCCCAGGATGATAACGCGATCGGTCTCGGTTTGTCCGGAACCACTGTCCTAACCGTTTCTGGCAAGTTGTTTTCGTTGGATTTACAAAACTTTTGCGCTGTCCCCTTGCTTTTACCCACGACTTCGGCGATTTGCCTGTGGGTGAACAACAAACGCTGATCCTGATCAGAGGTTAGCTGATAACCAGAAACCTCAATGTTTCCAAGCTGGAAACGAACCGCTCTCGCTTCCGTTGCCATGTCACTGTACCTTGAATGAGCGACAAAACACGTTCAGGTAAACATTGTACAGTGTTCTACTCTATTCTGTACCAAACTAACAGAGGGGTTCAATTTTTCTCTACACCCCACACCCCACACCCCACACCCTGCCTACTATTCAAGTAACTTGTCACCGCTTCAGCTTATAGCGGCTAAGGCTGATGACTGCGACGAATTTCTGTAATTTGGTCAGCCACCTCCAAAAGTTCTGGGGGCATATCGGGTCCTGTGAGAATAATATCCACGGAACTAGGGCGACTTTCCAGAAATCTCAATACTTCACTGAGGGGGATTAAGCCGTAGTTGATCGCTAAACTCAATTCATCAAGGACAACGACAGAGTATTTCCCCTCATACACGACCTGCTGAGTATGATGCCACAACTGCTTGAGCGAACTATGTTCCGCCTCATCTAATTCTGGGGTATCAATATATCGCGGCAAGTCACAGCGAATCCATTCTAAATACTGTCCTAACCGAATTGGATGCTGGTGTCCTTGACCAATACCCCCTTTGAGAAACTGAACCACCAGCACTGGTGTCCCCTGTCCAGCTATTCTCAAGCCTTGAGCTATCACATTGGTAAAAAAGCTGCGCTGGGAACTGGTAAAGACTTGTACCAACCCTTCTAGCGTGTAGGTCAAGGGATGGGTTGAATTAAGGGTAGGAGTTTCTAACTGGGAAACCATAGTCAACTATTAAAGAGCAATGAATCTAATGGACACTGCTCAAGCCTTCCTCGATCAGTGTCTATTGGTCGCTTTAGACAGCTTTTTGGCAGAATTCGCTTTTAACCATGTTGGAGCGATCGCCCAAAGCCGCTATTCCACCGAATCCTTTTGGGCTGGGAATTCTAGCCGTTTACAACTTAAATCAAATCCAACACGTCCTCCCTTTTTCCCGATTCCTACCTACATTGTCACTGTATCACAAAACCCACAAGTACCTCAAGGAACCGTAACTAGAAATTTAATCGATGCAGCGAACAAGATATAGCGTATTTTTTTCAGTGGCATCCCTAATCAAACACCATATCTACAAGTCCGTCAAGAGTGAGTTCCGAAGGGAAGATGAAGGAGATGAGGAAGATAGAGAAGAGGAGGGAGATGGGGAAAAATACCTTAATCTGGAGAATGTTCATCCACGGGGATTCGTGGCAAAATGACGGTCAGTAGTGTCAAAACCTGCCCAGATGCAAAGGATTTGTGCAACATTTGTCATGAAAGACTTGTCCAGGCTAGGAACAGAGGAGCTATTATCGTGAGACTGGTGATTCTGGGAGGTCCAGGTTCAGGGAAAAGCACACAGGCGCGACAGTTGTGTCGCCATCTCGGTATGGTAGAAATTTCCAGTGGTAACATTTTGCGTCGCGCGATCGCATCTCAAACTGACTTAGGTCGTAAGGCGCAGCCCTACGTCGAGAAGGGAGAATTAGTCCCAGATGAAATCCTGATCGAATTCATGCGCCAGCGCCTGATGCAACCCGACACGGCGAAAGGGTGGGTGTTGGAGGGGTATCCCCGTACCGCGTTCCAAGCCGAGGAATTGGATTTTCTGCTGGAGGACTTAAATCAGCAGCTAGATTGGGCAATTTACTTAACCGTACCCGAATCCGTGATGATGACTCGTTCCGTGGAGCGATCCCAAAACCAAGCTCAAGATAGCACCACATCAACCAAGTCTCGTCTGGATGACCATCCCGAAATTGTCCCGCGCCGCATCGAGTTATTCCACGAGCGCACGGTTCCCATCCTGGAGTACTATGACTATCGTCAAAAGCTGTTGACGATAAACGGTGACCAACCGCCAGAGCAAGTTCAGCAGAATATCTTGCACAAACTTGAACTGGACGATTAAAATTTTTTGAATCGGAAATAAGTAGGTTGGTGGAAATAAACCTAACACCCGACAAGTTATGTCAATAGTCCTCAAACCCTTACATAAACAAATGACGAATGACGAATGACGAATGACAATCCCCACCGTTAACTTTAATTGTTCACACCTACTTAACTACCATGTCTTGGCAACGTCCTGATCATCGCCAACCCAACCAACTCCGTCCCATCAGTTTTGTACGCGGATTCACTAAGTTTGCACCAGCTTCTGTATTGACCAAGTGCGGTGATACCCAGGTGTTGTGTAATGTCACCATTCAGCCGGGAATCCCTCGATTTCTCGAAGGAACAGGTAGTGGTTGGTTAACCGCCGAGTATCGGATGCTTCCCGGCGCCACACCCCAACGCCAAACCCGGGAATTACTCAAACTATCGGGTCGAACTCAAGAAATTCAACGATTGATTGGACGCAGTTTAAGAGCGGCTGTAGATTTAACCGCCTTGGGAGAACGCACCGTTTTTGTGGATGCGGATGTGTTGCAAGCTGATGCAGGAACCCGCACCGCTTCGATTACTGGGGGATACGTCGCCCTAGCTGAAGCGTTAGATAAATTAGTCCAAGCTGGAGAATTAGAGCGATCGCCAATCCGTCACCAAATCGCGGCGGTTTCGGTGGGATTGTTGGCGGGTGAGCCGTTTTTGGATTTGAAGTACGAAGAAGATGTCGCCGCACAAACGGATTTCAATATTGTCATGAACGACGAATTAAATATTATTGAAATTCAGGGAACAGCGGAAGAAGAAAGCTTTAGTCGGACTCAACTTAATCAGTTAATTGATATGGCAGAAATAGGAATCCAGGAGTTATTAGACGCTCAACGCCACGCGCTAAGCTAATCTGGATTTTAAGTTGAATGGCACTGAAAAGCGTGCATTTTGATATCGCCGAAACTCTTGATATCCCGTAGGGTGGGCATTGCCCACCAACCTTAAGGAGCGTGCCATTCATTTTAAGGTGTGAGTATGAAACGAGGGATGAGATAAGTCGTATAGCTGCATGACAATGGACAACCTTTGCCAAACTAATATGTAATAGACATAATTATTAGCCAAACAGTTTAACCACCGCCACCACCGCCACCACCGCCACCACCGCCACCACCGCCGCCGCCACCGCCACCGCCACCGCCGCCGCCACCGCCACCGCCATCACAACCACCACCGCCACTGTCACCACCCCAAGAGATAGCCTTTTTAGATGTGCGATGATAAAAACAGTTTGGACAATAGTAATAGTAAGTCACTCGCCTTCTACCCCTGAAATAGGAAAAATAGGACGTTGACCGAGTTTTGCTCATCGTCAGCTTTCTACAACGCGGACATAGGTGGGCAAGGACTTTTCTGATAGTTAGACCAATGAATGGTAAGGTCCAGAGCATATAGACGAAAAATTGTTTAAATTGCTGCCATTGAGGTTGAGGAAGATTCAAAACCGACGCAGGAAAGATAATTTGTACTTCAAGTTCATGTCCAGGTAGTAATAATTGACTGGCAACAAACTCAAAGGTTTTACCATCAAGACTTCGACGAGTAGCGGGAATTCCATAGGCTGTATAACTGAGGACTTTACCTGAGAGTACTTCGGGTAAGTGAACAGTAACCGTACCCGATAAAACAGGTACTTGGCGCTCCGCAAAAATGGCTTTCCAGTAAACCTGGCTTTTGTCACCATTGACTTGTATCCCGCCGATGACGCGATACTTGAGTACAAAAACATGAGATTCAGGTGGGTTGAGAGGATGCTGCCAGCGAATCCAAAGTTGATTGTTTTCAATTCCTGTAGTCGCAGCTAAAGGTTGCCCATTCTCTGTAACTGTAACATCGGTAATTCCATCCACCTTGTTCAGAGGGATGTAGCGATATCGTTCGTTGGTATAATCATCAGTGAAGACATAATGCTGTGTTTCTTTCACCCACATGTCACCATTGGGTTGAACATCCATTTCTACGTTGATGGAATCCCAGTAGAACGGAAAGTCTGATGCCGTTGAATGGGTGATGGGAATCAGAATAGTCACAAAAATTGCAATGACTGCAATTGCCATGCGGCGAAGTTGTCGAGAATTAAACATAATCCGATTTGACTCTCGTAAAATAACCCTTTATGTCACGATCGGTAGTTAGCAGCCTTTGCTGATCAACTCTGACAATTCAGGGTGATTTTATGCCAAAGAGACGTTGTTGTTGCAAAACTTAATAGACAAATAACCAGAGGAAGTCCAAAATCCGCTCAAAGCTAGCAGTACCAGGGAAGTTCTGGGTTTATGAACTCCTACCTGCCAATGAACGGGGTCATTATGCGATCGCGCCGTTGGGAGTCGAGTTGGGACTATAGGAAGGATGCTATCAAACTCAACGTGCCCGGAGGGGAACTTCAGTTTAACCGCCACCACCGCCACCACCGCCACAGCCGCCACCACCACCGCCACAGCCACCGCCGCCGCCACCGCCGCCACCGCCGCCACCACCGCCACAGCCACCGCCGCCGATGCCACCACTATGGGAGGTAGTATAGGGGATAGTTTGTTCAACTGTGTGATGATAAGAACAGTTGTTACAATGCTGAGTCACTCGCTTTCTACCATTGGAAGAGGACGTTGGATAAACCAAGACTTGAGACCGAGTTTTGAGCGTCAGCTTTCTACAACGCGGGCATCGGCGGGCAAGAATTGTTCTGATAGGCATACTAATGAATGTAATAATGAATGCAAAGAATATAAGAATGAATGGCATGAGTAGCAAGATCCGGAGCATAGATACGAAAAACTGTTTAATTTGACTCAATTGCTGTTGTTGAATTTGAACTTGCTGCCATTGGGGTTGAGGAAGATTCAAAATCGACGAAGGAAAGATGATTAGTACTTCGAGTTCATGTCCAGGTGGCAATGCTTGACTGGCAACAAATTCAAAGGTTTTACCATCAAGACTTCGACGAGTAGCGGGAATTCCATAGGATGTGTAACCGAGGACTTGACCTGAGAGGACTTCGGGTAAGTGAACGGTAACACTACCAGATTGAACAGGTACTTGGCGATCAGCAAAAATGGCTTTCCAGTAAATCTGGCTTTTGTCACGATTGACTTGTATCCCTCTAATGACTCGATACTTGATTACAAAAACATGAGATTCAGGTGGGTTGAGAGGATGCTGCCAGCGAATCCAAAGTTGATTGTTTTCAATTCCTGTCGTCGTCGCTAAAGGTTGCCCATTCTCTGTAACTGTAACATCGATAATTCCATCCACCTTGTTCAGAGGGATGTAGCGATATCGTTCGTTGGTATAATCATCGGTGAAGACATAATGCTGTGTTTCTGTTACCCAGATATCACCATTGGGTTGAACATCCATTTCTACGTTGATGGAATCCCAGTAGAACGGAACGTCTGATGCCGTTGAATGGGTGATGGGAATCAGAATCGTCACTAAAATGGCAATGACTGCAATTGCCATGCGGCGAAGTTGTCGAGAATTAAACATCATCCGACTTGATCCTCGTAATTGGTAATTAGGGGCTGCTGAATAAGTGTTGTAGTGAGGGGGAGCGGGGGAAGCTGGGGAAGCTGGGGGAGCAAGGGTACATTTTTCCTGAGCAAGGTGATGCCATACTTATAAAGGATGCTACCCAATGATACGTCCTAACCGCTATGGCGATTGCTATAAAACTGTTTGTTCGATCCACTGGATATGCTGCACTAATAATTGAGATAAATCATAACGATCCAGAATCGTTTTTCGCGCTTGAACTCGCAGCGCCGCCATCCCGTTAGGATGATTCAGCACCTCTTCCACCCGTTCAGCAATGGCTTGGGGTGAAAAAAAGTCGGCTAATAAACCATTAACCCCATCCTGGATAACCTCAGTTACAGGTGCAGTGTTCGACGCCACCACTAAACACGCTGTTGATAAAGCTTCTAACATTGACCAGGATAAAACAAAGGGACGGGTTAAATAAATATGAACCGTAGAGGCTTGTAACACTTGCAGATAATCGGGATAGGGAAGTAACCCGGTAAAATGAACGCGGTTAAGATCCAGGGAAAATTTTTCCAGCATGGCATCCTTATAAGTTTTGCCATCCGGAAGCGATTTCCCATAGGCGACACGATTTTCCCCAACGATAACTGCATGGCAATTGGGGCGTTTTTCTTGCAGTAAGGCTATGGTTTCTATTAACTGGGGAAAGCCGCGATAGGGTTCCATCCCTCTGGCGACATAAGTGATAAGTTCCTCGACGTGAGATAGGTCTAAATTTAACCGAGGGAGAACTAATTTGTGTCCCGGTTTCGGTTGAAAAAAGTTGGTGTCAATGCCATCATGGTGTACCGTAATTTTATCCCGATACTCTGGGGGGAACTGTTGCTGCTGCCAATGGGTGGGAGAAAGTCCGCGATCGCAAGTGTACAAATCAATCAGAATCGGCGCGTTTTTGATCCGAATCCGGGCTTCGTCGTCGGCGTTGAGGGGTTCTGCTGGATCGAAGTCAGCGTCTGAACCATGAGCGTGATAAAACCACTCAAAATAGCATAACAATTTCGCCTTCGGGAAACTGTCTTTGATAAAGAATGTCGGACCCCAACCGGAATGACCGTAAACCACATCAGGAATAAACCCTTGGGCTTTGAGTTGTTCGCACAGGCGATAAACCGCTTGCCCTTGCAGCACTGCATTTTCCAAGGGGCGGACGTAGTGATGGGTTTCTGGACGGACTTGGCGGGAGGGTGCATAGATAGCTTTGGCAACACCTGGTAATTGACCTTCTTTGCGGGTTGTGCCAAAGACAACCTGGTGACGCGGGTCTTGCGCCAAGGTAACGGCGAGGTGACGGAATTGGGCGGGAAAGTTGGAATGCAAAAATAAGATTCGCATTAGATTATGTTTCGTAGTCTTGGATACAGTTTTTTTTTGATGGCTTTTTCCTCGATAACTGGGGGATCTCGTGATCCATTATCACAGATCGGGGATTCGTTCAGAGTTTAGTCTGTCGGTGATAATTAAAACTTTTCTTAGGAGTGGATTTAGATGAGAGATTTGTTGCTTTACAGAACGTTACGGGCAAAAAAACGGTGAGAATAATTCTCAATTAGCTACGATTTTGCGTTGGTTCAGCGATTTGGTAGAATTAAAAATTTGGGATTGGTGTGTCTATTTTTCAACGCCTCCGACTTGCCATTCGCTGAAATACCTGATTGAGCGAACTTGCTACGTTACATTAGCCTAAGCCTATTAAAGCGCCGAAAACCGTAGAGGTTGGATGCATGTATTTTTGTAAAAAATGGAATATTTATTTGACAAATTACACTTGATCAAATATAGTCCAAAGCTACGCGAAAGGGTAGAGATATTTTCCATAGGACTTAGATAAGCTGTCTGGCATTTAAACCATAATGTTATAAACTACGAAATCTTTGTGGTGCAACCATCTTGGTCACTGCCCATTCCCAATTTAAATGCATAACAGCTTAACCTGTAATACCAAGTTGCTATTTTGGTTATGACTTAAGGGTGCATGGCAACTTTTTAGGTTGGGTTGAGGCACTGAGACGGAATTTTCTCTTAAGTAGGTGGACTTTCATTAAAGTTAACGGTTGAGATTAGGAAGGAACAGGGAACAGTAAGGATTTGAGGGTGATTTACAACACTTAATGAGTCTCTGACCTGTTCCGCCATGCTTCTGAACTAAAGTTGTGTTTTCCTAAGAACGATGAAATCTAAAAATGGCGTCTTTTTTCTGCTCATCCTCTGGGCGTTACTGATTCCTCGTCCACTCTTAAGTGCTGCCAGTATTCCCAATGCGGCAAAGTTAAGGAAGCCCTTAGAGAGAGATGAAATCAGAGATAATTCCAATAACTTTGTTGGTTTTCCCACTCAACCCAAAACTTTGAATAAATCCCACATTACCCAATCCCCTGTTTCTCCGGATTTTACTGCCGATTCTTCTGCCTATTTTGTGCAAAGTCTCCCGATTCTATCGGTCAAAAAAAAAGAAACGCGATCGCAAAGACTGGGTGGGTGGTTTTGTCCAGAAGTGATACCCGATTCCCCAACTCTGATACTGCGTCTTCCAGAGGAAACCTTACCCCCACCAGTAACACGAGTGGGGGGAAATGTCGTAACTACAGGACAACTCGCAGGGAGTGCCGACGACTTAGCCACTGAAACCTTAGCCACCGAAGTATTCGCCGCAATCAAAGCTGAAGCGTTTATTGCAGCTAAATTGGCTGACATCGGCGAATTAGACCAAGCCCTTGACCTTGCCAACTCAATCAACCTCTACCGATACTTTGAACAATCCCTGGCGCTTGCCCACTCTGCTAACCTTAACAATTACCGAGAACCCTTACTGCTCGACATTGCTGTCAAATTGGCAGAAGTTGGAGACTTTCAACGAGCCTTACAAGTCGCTCAATCGATTAAATCTGAGCCAGAACGCAGCAAGGCATTCCTGAACATTTCAGTTGAATTAGCAGACGCTGGAGATATCCAACAAGCCTTAAAAGTCGCTCAATCTATCGAATCTGAACCAGAACGAAGCAAGGCATTCCTGAACATTTCAGTCGAATTAGCAGACGCTGGAGACGTTCAACAAGCCTTGCAGATGGTTGAGTCCATTAAATTTGAGCAAGAACGAACTCAGGCGTTTGTAGCAATTACTGTCAATTTAATAGAAGCCCAAGAGTTACAACAAGCCTTACAAGTTGCTCAATCCATTGAATCTGAGTCAGAACGAATTAGGTTGTTAAAGACGATTACGGTCAAATTAGCAGAAGCGGGAAACTACAATCAATCTCTGCAACTGGCTCAATCCTTTGACTCCGAAAAGTTGCAAACGACAGTTTTAGCGGCGATTGCCATCAACTTGACAGCCACGGGAAACGATGACCAAGGTTTACGATTTGCCCGATTCATTCAATCCCCGCAGCAGCAAAGCAGTACATTGGTTTATCTGGCTGCCATATTAGCGGATACGGGAGACTATGACCAAGCGTTAGATCTGGTTCAATCTATCGAATCCGATCCCGCGCCAGACTCATTTTACCTGCATCCCGACCAAGGAATCAGTTATATCGCCGCCCAATTAGCTGCAGATGGAGACTATAACCGCGCCTTACAAGTCGCCCAAACCATTACGTCTGAACCTGAGAAAAATAAAGCACTCGCTTACATTGCGATCAACTCAGTAGTCGCCGGAAACCATGACCAAGGGATACAGCTAGTCCAATCGATTGAATCTGAACCTGAGCGAGCAACAAGTTTACTTCAAATCGTGCTTCAGTTGATAGAAGCTGGAGACTATAACCAAGCCCAAAAGCTAGCTCAATCCATTCAGTCGCCTTGCTCAAAAATCTTGGTGTTGACTGAACTTGCGGTTGAGCAAGGGAAAGCCGGACAAGCGGATAAAACGCCGCCTCTTTTCGCTCAAACTTTACAATTAACCCCATCTATCTCATCCGATGCAGCTCAAGCTTGGGCATTCAGTACGATTGCCGTAAGTTTAGCAAAAGCTGGAGAAGAGGAGCAAGCCCTAGACGTGGTTCAGTCTATTGAAAATAAGCTACTCAAAGCTTGGACATTGGCAACAATTGCGATCGCGTCAGGGGATGCTGAAACGTTTAACCCAGTCTTAGTTGATCAGGTTGGGCAACTGAGGCAATTACCCGATCAGCAAGAGAATGTACACCAAGGCTTATTATATGACCTCGCCAATCAGTTAATCGAAGCCCAACAATATCAATCATTGCTCCCCTTCGTTGAAGCAATTCAGTATAACGAGTACAAAGAGCGATTCGTGAGCGTCATAAGTTATTGGTTAATGGAAATCGGAGAATGTGAGCTAATAGCAAGATTGGCGGAACAGATTGGCTTGAATCGTTTTCGATCTCATCTATTGCCGAAATGTTTGAGTCAACCGTTAGCATCAGGAGCAGAAAATAATACTTGGCTATTGGCTCAATTTATCACGTCTGAAAGTTACTTCGCTGAGGATGTACTACGATTTGATCAATCCATTAACTCTAAGGTTGACAGCGCGATCCAGTTAGCTCAAGTCAGAAAATATGAGCAAAGTTTAACGCTGGCTCAATCGATTCAGGAAAGACCAGACCAAGCCATTGCTCTAGCTGGGATCGCTAACCAATTGGCTCAAACTGGACAAACGGATCGGGCTAGGCAGATTTTTGACCAAGCCTTAGGGTTAATTAAAACGGTTCGGTCAGACTTACGAGAAATTAACATATTATCGGAAATCGCGATCGATTATGCTCAAGTTGGACAATCTGATACAGCAGAACAGGTTTTCTCTCGTGCTTTGGCAATCGCCAACTCGATTCCATCGGAACGCTATCAAAACTCAGCGTTAGCTGGTATAGCGCTGAAGTTAGTTGAAGCCCAACGATACGACCAAGCACTAGAAGTGGTTCGATCAATTGCTTCTGAACGCTATAAAAACCTGGTGCAAGTTGGCATGGCGTTTAAGTTGGTTGAAGTGGAACGATACGACCAAGCCTTACAAGTGGCTCAATCTATACTCATGAAGTCCGATTTGTCTAACGTCGAGGAGTTTAGTGATGTCTTGAGTAATTTGACTGACATTGCTGCTGAGTTAGTTCTAGCCGGACAAGATGATAAAGGGATACAACTAGCTGAATCGATTCAATCGATAATAATAAATTCTAATTATCCTAGTAGCGGAGACTTGGATTTTATAATTTGGCAGTTAATTATGTCTGACAAGAACAATCAAGCTTTACAAATTATTCAAAAGTTGGAGAGCAATAATAACTGGTTTTTATATAATGTAATTTATCGATTAATTATAACAGAAGACTATGATTTTGCTTTACGCTTCGCTCAATTTATTGACGATAAAAAGCTGCAAGCTGATGCATTAGCATTTATCGCTACTAAATTGGCTGCTGCTGGAGACTATAATCGTGCATTGGAGTTAGCTAAATCTTTAGAGGACAAAGAATATCAAGTTTACGCATTAGCGGGTATCGCTGTTGAATTTGCCGCCGCTGGAAACTATAATCGCGCATTGGAGTTAGCTGCATCCCTTGAAGAGAAGGATGATCAAGCCTACGCATTAGCAGGTATCGCTGCTGAATTTGCCGCCGCCGGAGACTATGATCGTGCTTTCGAGTTAGCTGAATCTCTGGATAAGAAAGAATATCAAGCTAAAGCACTAACAGGTATTGCAATAGAATTCGCCGCCAATGGAAATCCTAGTCGCGCCCTAGAGTTATTTCAATCTATTCCGTTTGACCAATTAAATTCAGATTCTTTATCCATTAAAAATGCGAAACCTAAAGCATTAGCGAAGATTGCGGTAGGATTTGCTACGGTCGGAGACCATGATCGTGCCTTAGAACTGTTGGAATCTATTGAGTATGACAAGTTTAATTCAGAACATTACGCCATTGAAACCGCGAAAAAGGAAGCATTAATTGATATTGCTGTTGAATTAGTCAAAGCTAAAAACTCTAACCACCTTCTACGGCTAGTACAATCTCTTGAAGGAAATCTAGAACAAACTGGGACAGTAGTTGAGATCGCAAGTAAGTTAGTTGAAACTGAAGACCATGATCAAGTCTTATGGTTTATCCAAATCATGATTGATGAATTTAATGGAAATTGGCCATTCTCTAATATACTCAAGATACTTGTTGAGGCAGGAAAATACGAAGCCGTCTTCAAAATTGCCCAATCTCTTGAACAAGACGTACAAATTAAGATTTTAGACCTGATAGCAGTAAAATTAGCTGAAACAGAAAACTATGATAAAGCACTTCAACTTGCTCAACCGCTGTCAGGAGAATACAAAACAACAATGTTAGGACGAATTGCGATAAAATTAGCTGAAGCGGGACGCTATGACCAAGCTCTGCAACTTGCTCAATCCCTTGAAGGAAAGCATTTTAAAGCTGAAGTTTTAGGTCGTGTGGCGGCTCAATTAGCAAAAGCCAGACAAGGGAATCGAGCGTCTCAAGCTTTAAATCAAGCTCTAGAACTCATCGAATCTCAGTAATTGATTAGGTTAAGGATAATCAGGCTGACTTCGGCGTTTATACTGAATTCGGGTTCCCCACCCCTATGATAATTCTGACGTTTCACGAGAAGTTTCTTAACCCGCCCCTACAGACGCACCATGCCCGACTAGCGAAGTGAAGAGTCACCACTTATAGCAGTACGCTCTCGCGTAGTTAAAGTACAAACGTTCTAACGTACTCTTGATAAAGCCTCCATTTCTAATGTGTAAATACACGCCTAGCGTAGCGCTATACCTCCCTTCGTTGCGCCACATACCTTGAAAAGCTGTCTTCTGCTATACGCTGCGTGAGGTATAGTGAAAATAAACCTCTGAAGGAGAAGGTGAATGCCAACCAAGAGTACTCTTCAAGATGCACTGAAAGCTAAATACAGCATTAATAAGAACATTACTCAATCTTTATCTGCGGTAGAGTGTGAACAGTTATTGACCCTGCTACAAGACCAACCGACTGCAACCAAGTTGGTTAAGTCATTCATTGCTAAAAATGAAGAACTTAGCCAAAATAATCGTAACTTTGGTCAGCAGCGGAGTCAGGCGCAGAAAAAGCTCAAATCTATTCAGATAGAAAATGAAAAGTTAGAGAAGGATATCACAGCGCTCAAAGATCGAAGGGGTCGGCTTTCCCAGGAACAGCAAGAACTTGAAGAACAAATTAAGCAGTTATCGGAGCAGAATCAGACATTATCGGGCAAAGTACAAACCCTAACGACTCACAACGATGAATTGATTGACGCTAACGAACAACTCAAAAAAGATAACAAAGATTTAAAAAATATTGTTGACCAAATTCGACTGCGGTTAGCGCGAGATACCAAAATGCTGTTGGAATATGAGGACAGCGAGATTCGCAAAGCATTGATTAGACTGTTTCGGTGGACGTTAGGGTAGGGACAAATTAGTATGGCAAGCCCAAAAAAACAAAGTCGCACATTTAGCGGTATGAGCTATCGCGAAGTCCAGCGATCAAATTCAATTCGTCGGAGTAAATTGCCGAAAAATCATCAAATCTGGCTCAAAGAAAATGGGTATAAAAATGTTGGCTGGGATAATGTAATTCAGCTCTATCAAAAAATTAATGAGTTACTGAATCAGCCTGACGCGGATGATGAACCAACGTTAGAAGAATTGTTCTTAGAAGCCGATCGCATCGGTAAAAAATACCAAACGCCTGAAGAAATAGAAGCTTTTAATCAAGAAATGGCGGCGGAAGTGAATGCGGTATCAGACTTAGTTGACCAGCAATTTCCAGAAACGGAGGTTGAAGTAATTGATTACAGTCAAATATCTCGTTCCTCACGGCAATCTCGCTATAAAAATCGCTAAATTAAGTCACAATCCTATCGATCATGAACCTTGAGTATAAAAATCTCGAAGATCTATTTAAAGTAGCCGATAAGGTTGGTAAAAAACGTTATCATAAACTAACTCACCAAGATTTAGAAGACTATCGCAAGTTTGATTACTGGCGCTATATCAATGGTAGTGCTGAATGCGGCACAACTCAAGAGAGTAAAGACTGGGTGAAAAACAACTCGGATTGGCATTGTCCAATTTGTGGTAGCCGATTTGCTCATGTGGGTGGGAGAACTATCGATCACAAACTTCCGCGATCGCAATACCCCTGGCTGTCCTTAGACTTTAGAAATCTGTGGGTTATTTGTCGGAGTTGTAATCGGGAAAAAGGTGAAATGCACTGGTACGAGTACGAACATTATATGTTTATTCACTATCCTAATCGCTATCAAGACATCCAACTATTTCGACCCAGGCAATTGCTGAAATCGTTGAAGGCAAATTAATAAAGTCAGCACATTAAACCATTAGGGTTAAATCATAACTGGTAAATTGCCGCGTTTTCGCACCACTCGACAAGTCGTTTCGCCACTAGAACGCTAAAATCATGAATATGATAGATCCAAGTGTAAGTAGTTTAAACTTGACCAAGTTGATGTCGATGATCCCTATTCATAAAGCCAAACAGCAATTGCAAGATTTGATCGATGCCGTGAGTCAATCCCATGAGCCGATTGTGATTACTTCAGGAAGTAGCAATGCGATTTTACTGTCTGAAGCCGATTGGTTAGCAATTCAGGAAACGCTGTATCTACTTTCGATACCGGGAATGCGGGAATCAATTCGTGCGGGTTTGGCAACTCCAATTGAAGAATGCGATCGGGAGTTGGAGTGGTGACTTGGCAACTTGTCTACACAAAACAGGCTCAGAAGGATGCTAAGAAGCTATCTCAAAGTAATTTACGAGACAAAGCGCAAACACTACTTGATTATCATCGCAAATCCTCTAACTTTTTAAGCAAAAGGTTTACAAAGACAATGAAAGCTCCTCCTTCTTCTGGAGTTGGATCGACAAAACGATGGGCAGAAGGATTACGAAAAGCACCAACAATCCCTGCATACAGATCTCGATATCCTTGCCTCTCAGCATCAACTGGAAGTTTGGATGCTAAAGTACCCTTGTTACTAAAAACATTATTGACAAGAGCTAGACCAACACAATTAGTATCTGATATACCACCAACATCTCTCAGGCGATTTTCTAAAACTCGACAAGCATTATTTACAGCCGTGTCCCATGATGTATTTGGGTCAGCACTTGCAGCACCTAAAATCGGTAAGCATCGCTGTTTTAACTGCTCATCTAGATTAGTTATATCTGCTAATGGTGTTAGATGCTCAACAAAGGATGTATCTGGAGCATCGAAATTTGTATTAACTGCCTTATAAGCTTTGCCAGTTAAGGTACATCGTAGGTCATTCTTGCCTATGTCTTCGCTCAAAAGTAAGCCCTCCGCTTTAAGCGCTTGAATGGCTCCCTTTTTTATCTCTGGTAGTGGTTCCTGTCCACTGTAACCAGAAATGCATGGACCCGAAAAAGTCCAACCGATCATAAATTCTTCAGATAGCTGTTTTTGATTGACCTGTTTGACAAACCATCGTAGAAGCTCTTTTTGGCTATCCGTCAAGTTATACATTAGTTTAACGTTCACTATTTCTTCACAAATACTATTATAGTGAGCAAACTAATTTCCCTATTGCTGTGTCAACTGTTTAACAAAGGCTTTATGTTGCGGTGAAGCTAAACCTTCTTGCAACACCGACAACACCGTCGCCATATTTCCCGCTAACAAATCACCTGCAGCTAACCACAATCCGGGAAACACTCGACTCCGGATCACACTCCCGTCATCCACGGGTAACGATACATACTCACCCTGTTGCAAGTAAAACCAATCAAGCCTCCGTTCACACACTTGCCAAACAATATACTCTTGCACCCCATTACGACGATACGCCCGTTTCTTATCATGCAAATCAATCGCCACACTACTCGCTGCAATCTCGGCTACCAACTCCGGCGCACCCTCAA
The DNA here is from genome assembly GCF_040218245.1 of Coleofasciculus sp. E1-EBD-02. Lineage (NCBI taxonomy): Bacteria > Bacillati > Cyanobacteriota > Cyanophyceae > Coleofasciculales > Coleofasciculaceae > Coleofasciculus > Coleofasciculus sp. E1-EBD-02. The sequence continues at coordinate 28,878 of NZ_JAVJQN010000169.1, forward strand.
TATAATCATCTTCACTGAGTCTGGCTTGTCCACCTGCATTTTCATCAATTAACAGTACCGCATCAGGTTGGGGTTCGTTGTCCAAATCTAAACGAACAGTAGGTTCAATCCCCAACTCAATCCCAGATGTCGCCACTTGATAATTGCCCAGCCATAAGATTAAATTGGCGTGAGGTTGACCATGACTTCTAAAACGCAGTGCAGCAGGCAAGTAAACAACTCCTTCAATGAGTTCAGCTTTTTTGAGAGAATGCATCCTGTTGTAACGACGCTCAAATTCATAACGATTTAAGCGATCGCCGCTTTCAAGCGCTGGAGGTAAAGACTCTTGTGGGAAAGAAGTTTGAACCATAGATTGCTGTTGTTGCTAGTCTGTTGATGTCTCTATCCCTAGATCCTATCGGCTATTACTCCATAGAATTGTTAAGCGTGCAACGGGAACGTTGAGGAATTTCGCGAAAGTTTAAGAATGATTGCAATAAACAACAGTGAAGTTGTTTTGCCTGGAGGCTGAATCCCAGTTACTAAAGGGGTTTTGGCGATTTCCCAGCCATGACAATCCGCGTTAATACCTACTCACGAAATGCGAAAAGTCTGAGACAATCAGAAACGACTTGAAAATATAGACTCATCGATAACACTGCCCATTCGTCCTCAATCGGGCTTTGTGCAACTAATACAAGGGAGAAACTCGTATGAAATTAGCTTACTGGATGTATGCAGGTCCGGCTCACATTGGCACTCTCCGCGTTGCCAGTTCGTTTAAGAATGTCCACGCGATCATGCATGCACCACTGGGCGATGATTATTTTAACGTGATGCGATCGATGCTGGAACGGGAGCGAGACTACACCCCAGTCACCGCCAGCATCGTAGATCGACACGTTTTAGCACGGGGTTCTCAGGAAAAAGTGGTGGACAATATTGTCCGCAAGGATAAGGAAGTCACCCCGGATTTGATTGTATTGACCCCCACCTGCACCTCCAGCATTCTCCAAGAAGATTTGGCTAACTTCGTCGAACGCGCCGAACTTGAAGCCAACAGCGATGTGATGCTGGCGGATGTGAACCACTATCGGGTGAATGAACTACAAGCCGCCGATCGCACTTTAGAACAAATTGTCCAGTTTTACCTGAAGAAGGCGAACAAAAAAGGAGAATTACCCGAAGGGAAGACAGAAAAGCCTTCAGTAAACATCATTGGCATTTCTACCCTCGGCTTCCACAACCAGCACGACTGCACCGAATTGAAGCGGTTAATGGCTGATTTGGGGATTGAAGTAAACGAGGTGATCCCAGAAGGTGCTTCGGTTCACAATCTGAAGAATTTGCCTCGCGCTTGGTTTAATTTAGTGCCTTATCGGGAAATCGGTATGATGGCGGCGCGTTATCTGGAAGCCGAGTTCGATATGCCTTATGTGGATATCACGCCGATGGGTGTAGTGGAAACAGCACGTTGTATCCGCAAGATGCAGCAGGTACTCAATGAGCAAGGCGCTGATGTTGATTACGAGGAGTATATTAACAATCAAACGCTGTATGTGTCCCAAGCGGCTTGGTTCTCCCGTTCCATTGACTGTCAGAATTTGACTGGGAAGAAAGCCGTTGTCTTTGGTGACAATACCCACGCCGCCGCGATGACCAAGATTTTGGCACGGGAGATGGGGATTCATGTGGTGTTAGCGGGAACGTACTGCAAGTACGACGCGGACTGGTTTAAGGAACAGGTAAGCGAGTACTGTGACGAGATCCTAATTAGTGATGATAACGGCAAAATTGGCGATGCGATCGCGCGGATTGAACCGTCTGCTATTTTTGGCACTCAGATGGAACGCCATGTGGGTAAGCGGTTAGATATTCCCTGTGGTGTGATTGCTGCACCGATTCACATCCAAGACTTCCCCATTGGTTATAAACCATTCATGGGTTACGAGGGGACAAATCAAATGGCTGATTTAGTGTACAATTCCTTTACCTTGGGAATGGAAGATCACCTGTTGGAAATCTTCGGTGGTCATGATACCAAGGAAGTGATTACTAAAGGGATTTCCGCTGATTCTGACTTGAATTGGAATAAAGAAGCGCAAACTGAATTGAATAAGGTTCCAGGTTTCGTGCGCGGTAAAGTGAAGCGGAATACAGAGAAATTTGCGCGGGAGCGAGGGTTTAGTGAAATTACCCTTGAGGTGATGTACGCCGCTAAGGAATCTGTAGGCGCTTAGAAGGACTTCGCGATCGCACGCTGTAGTAGAATGAGAGTGTTTCCTGGCTGGGGACACTCTCATTGGTATAGAAGTAGGGGTTGGCGGAAAATGACACAGAGTAATTCTGATAAGGTAAACTTTATAAATTTGAGGAATAGAAAAAGACTAAAATGTTTTGAGGATAGAAAAATACGAAAAATACAAGATTTCAGGAATAGAATAAAAGTTTTCATGAATGATCAAGAGTTGCGTCAGTGGCTTCAAATAAACTTGAAAGTAAATCCAAAAGATTTAAACGTATATAGAATGGCAATTACCACTCGACAGTATGAAGTTCTGGAGTTTTTTGGGGATTCGGTACTGGGTTTTATGGTATCTGAGTATTTAATTAGAAAATTTACTGTAGATCAACCAGGATGGTTTACTAATGTTAGATCTCAACTTGTAGAAGATAAAAATTTATCTCTGATAGCTAAGAAAATTAACTTAATTTCTGTGATCACTATTCCCACGACAAGCAGTAGAGAGCAAATTAGTGATAGAGTAATAGCTGATGTTCTAGAAGCTTTGATAGGAGCCATTTATTTGGATCAAGGCTTTTCCAAATGTAGAGAGGTTATTACAAGCTTATTTGAGTTAGATCGAATAAGTCCTCCATATAATACAAAAATGGTAAATACAGAAGCAACTGTTGTAGATATAGAAAATCCCATTTCGGTTCTACAAGAATTGCTAGCAAAATATGGTAGTTCTCCACCTCAGTATATTGAGTTATATAAACAAGGTGCTGATCATCTACCAGTATTTACTATCAGAGCTACCTGTAAATTTAGAGAACAAAATTTAGTAGTAGATGGCAGTGGAAGGGCAAAAAAAGAAGCAAAGAGGAATGCCGCTCACAAACTACTTGCCCTAGTACTTAGCTTATAAAAAAAGTCTCAGATTAACTGAATAAGGCAATTGGGTGAGGAGTCTCAGACAGAGAGATCGCAGCTACGGGATTGCATCTCCTCCAGACAAAGACAGAATTGTATTGATAAAAGCTTTTAATTCGGAACAAGCTTTAATAGCATCCATCAGATCGTTTTGCTCTAAGATTTTTTTGGCATCACGCGCTTTATTATAACTTCGAGAACTTTTCCCTAATTCAAAGATTTCTTTAATTCGCTGGGAAGGCGGATTATCATGATTAACTTTCTCAGGATTGCCACTGGGAGCCGACTTATTATGTTTAGCCAGTTTCTGAATGGTTGACCAAAACGGTAAAAGCCAAGCTTCAAATTCATAGGACGCAGCATGGGGATAAAAATTAGGGTTATTTCCCACCCATTCCCTCATTTTTTTCTTAGCATCTTCTGCATCTTCAAAATCTCTAATTCCTTTGGTATCTGTATAAACGTCTGTCAGTGCAATGACAACATCATAACCATCTTTACCACTCAGGAGTTTTTCAACCTGACGTTTGAGTTTATTTCCTTTAGGAATACGACCACCCGCTCCAGATGTGACAAACTTTAGTTTGGGCATCTGTTGGGGTAAATACCGCTTGAGGAACTCGATTAGGATTGGCTTAAACGCTTTTTCAGTTGATCCTTCAACTAAAATTGCAATCTTCATGGACGCCCTCCCATTAGGTTCATCGCCCATACTTGGTCTAAACTATACTCTTCCAACCACTTCTCTAAATCCAGAGAATCTGCCCACGTTAGAGTCGTTAATCCATCTTCGGCGTCACACACCAATACTTCCTTCGGTTCCAGAAATCGGATGAGTCTATCTGAATGCGTTGCCACAATCAGTTGAGTTCGTTGAGCAGCTTCTCGCATGACATGAGCTAACAATTGGAGCAACTCTGGATGTAAACTAACTTCGGGTTCATCAATCAGAGTTACAGCGGTTAAATCTCGGCTTTGTAGGAGTGTCACCAACCACAAAAAGCGCAATACTCCCTCAGATAATTGGTGCATATAGAGAGGTTCTGAGAAATTTTTATCTTTCCATGTCATTGCCAAAGTACCTGCTGCTACGGGCGGAAAACTCAATCGTTCAAAATCGGGAAAGGCAGCAGAAAGGGTATCTTCTATGATTTCAAATCGATCGAAATCGGTTTCTCGCAGATAATAAAGGCAGGAGACTAAATCTTCTCCATTGGCTCCAGGTAACGTGGCTGGACGCAGGGATTGAGGCAAACGAACGGGACTTTTAGGGGCAACATTTAATTCCCAGGATCGGTAAAAACTACAGGAGGCTAATCGCTTTCGTAATGTCTCCGGTTGTTGATACATTTTGGGAACCTGAGACAGGGATGTTTCTAAGGGATTATGTTCCCAATTCGGGCGCAATAGTCCGCGTTCCTGTGGCGTGGAATATTTGACATCTAAGCCACTTGAATCAATGTAATTGAAGGCTTGTGGGGCATGAGGATCACGCTGTTGAGTCAACGTTTCTAGACCAATTTCATAGAACTGACCTTTGAGATTTATTTTGAGGTTGTAGTTTAGGGGGAGTTCATCTGGAACAGACATGGACAAGGCGATAGCTAAACTATCCGTCTGGTTACGTGTCACAATATCACGAAGACCACCTAATTCGGAAATAGTGGATTGTAGTTGACCGTTTGCTGACGCGGCTAGGAGTGAAAATATCTCCAAAAAAGATGTTTTGCCTACTCCATTGGCACCAATCATCACCGTTAGAGGGCGCATATCCACTTGTACAGAAAACAAGCGACGGTATCCTTCGATGGTTATGTGTTCAAAGAAGTTCATATCTGGATTTATTGCACTTGTTTATATTTACTGGAATGATTAGACTAATCGCATCATATTCCTATTTAATCTGAATGTCATGCATATTAAGATAAACAGCCTTGGGTTCAAACCCAAGGAACCCAAAGCTAAAGTCAGTTAAAGCTGACTGAACAAAAGTTTTAGTCGATTGGGTCAAAGATAATGGTCAATCGAGCAGTCGGAATGAGTTGTCGCAGAATTCGCACATGACCATCGGCATCAGACCAACGGCGATATCGACCCATAACGACTCGTTGGAAATTTGGCAGCAGATTAACCACAATCCAAGGCTTGAGACGGTCTTGATATAGCATAATGAAATTATCTCCTATGTAAGTGGGAGCCAGAGCCAGTCCGATGCTTTTCCAGGGCGCGGGACTGGCTTCTGACTTTGAACGTTTCGCGTTCATTTTAAGAATATCACAAAAATAAATAATCTTAAATTATAGCGTACTTTGGGCTTTTTTTGTAGCTAATTTGTAGCTAACGCCCTATTTACGAGTGCAGACCTATAAGATTAAAAGCGATAATGAACGTCAACTGTTGGTAGTGAGCAAACGTATTCACGTTACAATTCCCGACTATATTTATGAAACTTTAGAGCAATGGGCAGACAACCAAGGCAGACCCAGAGCGAGTTTGGCTGCCTTTCTGATTGAGGTAGCTGTATTAGAAGCTCAAAAAACCGGACAGATACCACCCAAGCGAGAAAAACCAGATAAAGGCAGATAAGGATGATTTATGTCAACTCAGCGCGAATGGATAACTAACAATCGCATCCCCTGGTTTTTGGGTCGAGTGTTGTGCGGTGTGAGTTTGGGACTGACTATTGCTTGTCAAGCAGAACCTCCCTCTGGGGTGAATTCTCCGGGAACGTCTGCGATTGTACGAGTTTGATAATATCGTGCTTCCCAGTGGCGATGGTCAAGATATGATTGTGATTAGTCTGGCTAAAGGAACTGGCAATGAGGCGGCGTATCAACAGGCGTTTGAGCGAATTCAGGGGATATTGCAACTCTTGCAGTAGTAGGATTGTGTCCTGTGGGTTCGATGTATGTCCAACTTGTAGGTTGGGCCCTTGGAACGAAACCCCACAAGCGCGGGTTAGCGTGAACATTATGTTAAAGACAAAATAGTTGCTACAGAAAAGATGATGACTCAGCAGATTGTGATTAACGTGCCAGAATCAGTATTGCAGGCTGAAAACACTAATAAAGATGCATTTGCTCGTGAACTGTGCCTCTTAGCAGCGGTTAAATTATATGAATTGGGTCGCTTTTCATCGAGTCGAGCAGCAGAATTGGCTGGAATGTCGCGGGTTGAGTTTCTGATGAATCTGGGACGCTACCAGGTTTTTCCGTTGGAGGCGGAACTACAAGACTTGGAGAGCGAGCGTGCCTGAAGCGATTAGCAATACTTCACCATTGCTGTATTTATATCGAATTAATGCCCTGGATTGGCTACCTGAGCTATTTAACGCAATCTGGACTCCGAATGCAGTAGTGCTTGAGCTACGAGAAGGAAAACAGAGGGGTTATGATGTTCCTGTTCCTGATGACTATCCCTGGTTGCAAATCGTTGAACCACAATTTATCCCACCTGAATTAACCACTTTGGATTTAGGGAGAGGTGAGCTTGCAGCTTTGGCAATGGCTCTAGAAACCCCTAATCGCATTGTGTTGTTAGATGATGGATTAGCACGACGCGCGGCTCAAGCTTCCGGCTTAACTGTTTGGGGAACACTCAGGGTTTTATTGGAAGCAAAATCCCAAGGCTTAACTGAGATCATTACACCACTGGTTGATCAACTCCAAGACTCAGGCATGTGGCTCTCAGAGGATATTCGTAATCGAATTCTGAATCTAGCAGGTGAGTGAAGTGATAACACTTAATTCGCTCAAGGTATAGTACTGTTTCTGGCTGCATCACCTCCAGTAGATACCTCAAAAAGACTTTGATATGACAATTATTTTGGTGTACGAATAACCGCCAGTAGGGTGCGTTAGCGCTAGCGTAACGCACCAACTCACTCATTCACCCCCTAATTGACTCAGACGCTTGATAATTTTCAAAACGCTGTAGAGTTCATTCCCTCGATTGTCAATCACAAACTCATCCGATAACGCATACTTCGGCGTTGCTTCTCGAACTAACTTGACAAACCTAAAATTGACGCCGTTGGTAATCATGCCAAACGTGGGTGTTTCCGGGTTGGGGTCAGCTAGCATATAAGTCAGAATTTGGGCTAACCCTTCTTCGATAGAGAAAACCGTTTGCTTGGATTCGATAACCGTAACCCAGAAATTTTGTCTCAGAACCAGGATATCAATTCTACCTTCGATAACAACACTCTCATCCTCTGCTCGAATCTCCAGGGATTTTTCCGCTTTGATGTGAAAGGGAGACAGATATAAACCCGCAATAAATAAAAGCGGACTGACAATTGTTAATTTAACAACATTCTCTAACAATGGCGGGTATTCGACTAAATTAAAATATCCCTCCTGCACCCGATCAAGTTCTTGTTTCTCTATATCCGTTAATTCAGGGAGATTAGTTTGCCATTCCCCAAAAAACTGGTCATCCCGAATGCGCTGAAGACCGAAGTTGTCAATTAGGTAGCGTAAATCTATTCTTTGGGCTTTTAGAGTTTCAACCATAAGACTTCATTTGTGATCACGTTGAGTAATAGCCGATAGCTGTCACAAGATATCATGTAGAGACTAATCTGGCACATCTGACTAGCAAATTTCACCTCAATCCTTGTTCACGCAAGATTTGGAGTGTGAGGCTATATAATAGCTTAGCGTTATTGGTCAAGATATCTGTAGGGGCGACCCGCCGTACAAAATCAACATAACCCATCCATCAATTTTATCGGGTCGCCCTGCATCAAGTATCAGTAATTATCTGACACGGCGTACATTGAGACCAGGGCGAGTCGAGACAAGTTAATCTTCACACCGCTATATTTGAACAGCGACTCGCCCCTACAACCTTTGCCATCCCTATCATCTCTATGACGAATTCAAAACCTGTAAAATCTATTTTACCATCGTAGGGGCGCACAGACGTGCGCCCGGAAAACCTATCAAATTTATTTTCAGCTATGGTTAATCTGGGCGGGTTTTGTTGTTCCGTTATCGTAGGAGGGCGGGTTTTGTTGTTCCGTTATCGTAGGAGGGCGGGTTTTGTTGTTCATTTATCGGTAACTATCTAATTGAATCCCTAAACCCGCCCCTACAAATTTTCCCTAAACCCGCCCCTACAAATTGTTCCTAAACCCGCCCCTACAAATTTTCCCTAAACCCGCCCCTACAAATTGTCTCTAAACCTACCCCTGCAAATTGTCCCTAAACCCGCCCCTACAAATTTTCTTTAAACTTCAACGAATGCGTGATTATTATTTCCTAGGGTTCTCTACTGAATTAAAATTACTGCCTCTTGCGCCTTTGCATTGAGCGCTTTCTTCAACTCTCTCCCCACCTTATTAATCAATTCATCAAACGCCTCCTGATTCTCAATCAATTGTTCTCGAAACACCTTCTCTAACTCCGGCTTCATTTGCTCGCACGTCGAGTTAATCTTATTATCATTCAACAGAAACTGACGACTCCAACTGGGAATATCTAACTTTGTCTTAATCGCTTCCTGGGTTTTGCTGCGCGTGATTTCCACACCAGCCGCCAGTACCGAAATCCCATAAATGACTAATAGGGGCCAAGCCAAATGCCCAGTTAAAATCAAGGCAATAATCCCCCCAACCGTTCCTCCACCAATCACGAGATTAACAATTAATAAAACCGTATCCGCCAAGATAGCATCGCCCACGGAGATTTCGGGATTAACCACATCCGGATCAATCCCTTCCTCAAATCGTAAACTACTTCGGGGTATCTGATATCTTTGACAAATTGGATCAGTTTCTACTGATAATTCGGGTTGAATCTTGCTGTTAAACCAGGTGATTGATTGATTTTTGACAATCTGTCGGGCGGATTCAGTGCCATTATTCCCCAGAGAATCATTCTTAATCCACGCCTCCGCCTTCTGCTTCATCCGAGTTTCCAAGTCACCTAATGTCCGGATTTTATTCATGCGCCAGTCTTGTAAACTGGGTTTAACCGCGTTGTCAATTAACCCCTGGGATAGCGGTTTAATCAGCAGTTCAATTAACTCAGGAATATGGCGTTCAATAATCGATTTGAGTTTCTCAGAATCAAACCGTTGATCCACTTCTTTTTTAAACGCTTCCGCCCGTAAATCCCACCGTCCAACTCGTGCTAATCCTAGAGCGATACACCGTTCTGGTTCAGGATCAGGACGCACCTGGGTGGCAGGTTCGGGGAAAATTTCTTCACAAATCTGACGGGTAAATTGCATCCGTGATGCACCCCCTGTCATTAATATAACTTTTGGAGTTATTCCTTGTTTCGCTAGAGTTTCTTTTGCCTCTATGACTGACTCTCGAAAGGATTCAATCCAACTTTTTCCCTCTAATTCCGTTAACGGTTGGTTTAATATCTCCGTCATGACGGTTTTATTGACTTGGGGAATAAAATAAATCTGTTCGTTAATCGATTCAAAGCCACGGGCAAAGGATTGGGGATGGCTGTAGAGTGGTTCGTTAGAAAAATAATCTTCCTTGGCTTTCCGGCTAGCCAGTAGACAACGGGATTTATGATGGGGATATTCCTCAAACACCCATTTTAATAAGGCGGTATCTTCATAGTTCGCCACAGTTCGCTCAAAAATTGCTCGGTCAATCAGGAAGGCACCTAAGGTATTGCTACCAAAATCCAGAGGTATTTCATGTAAACTCTTGACTAACGTAAAATCAGTTGTAGACGAGCCAATATCAATAATTAGTACCGCCGATTTAAGCTTATCATAGTCCAACTTCCCCGCTTCCTTTGCCTGCATAAATGCCGCCCGTGATTCGGGAACCACGCTGAGGCGGGGAATTCCGGCGGCTTTACAGATGGTTTGGTAATCATTGCGATCGCGCTTTGACCAGCCGGATGGACAACCGACGAAAAAATGACTCTTTTCTTCCCCTTCCAGTTGTTTGCTTTTTTGCAAAAGTCTGTAGTAGGTTTCTAGAAAATGACGGATAGTCTTACGGTAATCTAGATCCGTATTCGGTTTTTGTTTAAAGGCAATATCCAGTTGAGTTACACCCACTTGAATTAAAGCCTGTTCCCCCACCAAATAACCCAGATCCGGATGCCAGCCTAAGGCAGTAATTTGCACTTTCTTATTATTCACCTCCAGCATTTCTGGGGGGTCAATGCTCTCCACTAGCGCTTTAGCCACGGCTGTTTCACCGTGTCCTAAATCAAATCCAATGGTCTCTAAAACGTGCATATTATCTGGAATAATAGGAGATAATGGGGACCTGTTTAGGGTTGAAATACTTTCGTTGTGTTCAGAGTTGGTCAAAGAAACTACATCAGTCATAATTAATTATTTATTAACGTCTCGGTTCAATTACCCGTCCCCGCCGCAATAGGCGATCGCCTTTGACTAAAGCGGGCGCAATTGTAATATACTCGTTAGCATTGGGGTTGATACTTGGCTCGAAGTCAAAATACTCCCGGTGACTCTTGACATCATCCGGTTGATAGAGTTTGGCTTCAATCCCCTGCTCAACCAAAATTTGGGGTATAAGTTTAGTCAGTTCTAGCGCCATCTGGGGCTTTTCTAGAAATGATGCGCCTATCAACCGTTGTAGCAGATTTAATAGTTCGGGTTGTTCCTCAATTGCATTCGCCTCGACGGTTTTCTTCCCATCTTGGGCTTGAGCAACGGCTAAATCAATGGTGTTGAGCGCCTCGGCTATATTGTCTAACAAGACTTGACTATCGATTCGTAGGGTAAGCTGAGAGGCGGTTGATTCAGGTGTGTCTGTAGGGTTTTCTAGAGAACTTTTATCCAGTTGAGAGACAACCTCAAGCCCAACCAACAACGCCATCAGCAAAATATCTAACCACACTCCGGGCGCATCGGAACTCAAGTTGAACAGCGAATCCAAGATACCGATACAGAGAAGTCCCTGAAGAACTTTGAGAATCAGGCGTTTGGGAGACAACTGTCTCCCTGTTTGGTCCTCTGACTCCGATTCTGGGGGGGTAACCCGCATCGGGTTGGTTGGATTCGCTGCTGCTAGCGTCGCCACAGACTGGCGCAGTGCATCCAGGAAAAAAGCCGCCAGACGCACTTGAGAGACACTCAGTCCCCCAATGTAACTGCTTTCCAGAGTATTGAGTTGGTTTTGCACCAGCATCACCACCTGTTCTGGATTCGTGGTTTTATCGATCGCGCCTTGCAGTTCCTGCCGTTGTTTGCTAAAAAGCGTTAGTAATGTGGTCATCGCCTATTGTGAGACTGTGGCACTGCTTCTAAGTGATACTCTAAAGCAGTTCTTCGTTGTGTGGAATACTCTCCTAAGCTTATAGCTTATCGTTGATGGTTCATCCTAGGTAAACCTCTGGCTGTGAAGTCATCCCAACAACATTGTAGAGACGTTGCATGCAACGTCTCTACACAGAGGTAAAGGTTATGAGACAGGAATGAATTGACTAACGCCGCCGTGACTGTTGTTTCTTGAACAAAGCGCCAAATCCCAAAGCCAACCCTGATCCCAGAATCGTTAGGGGTTCAGGTACTGCATCATAAGCGTGGTTATCGCTTTCAAAGGCGAGGGTTTCATCATCACCCAGTTGAGTCAACACAACCTTATCAAACCATTGATCTGATCCCTCAGCCGAGAAATTCATATAAGGATTGTTAGATTCCTCTGTTTGATTATCTCCCCCAACGCCAGGTCTCACTCCCAAACCGACAAAATCATCAGGCGTAAACCGGGCTAAACGGGTATCACCTCGGAAAAATTCAATTTGATTACTCGAATCCATAGACCCCCAGTGCATCCCCCAATAGCTGGAGGGTTTAGGTAACTGAATTGAGACTTGCTCGATGTCTTCATCATCCGGAGAATTGGTCGGTAGTGACAAGTAAGCTGACGTGTTATTTTGGGTTGAACCGGAAAAGGGAACTGCCCCTTTTGTTTCTACAAGTTCGCCACCGTTGTTAATCACTAATGCGTCGTTTGGAGAGTACGTTGCTCCTTTTTGATTAACAGCACCAACCTCTGTAAAGTCAAGGTCAGGCGCATCATTGAAATCAATCACCACAGCACCAGGTCTACTGGTAGTCAGTCCTTCACTTCCGGCTGGGTTACCTTTGAGTTCACCGCCCGTGGTAATTGTAAAACCACTGAGAGAAATAACCCCTATCATAGCGGTTGCTGTAGCAGCCACGGTAGTGATGATTGATGCATCCTTATTCATTGTCATCGGTTTAGCAAGCTCATCTAGTCTTTATAAAGAGAACTTTATTTGTTCCTCTAGGTAGATGTTAATTTAATAAAGCTGGCTTTTAGGTGAAGCTTCAGTGAAGATAGCTGTCTTGATATCAGTGTTTATATAAAGATTTGGTAAAAGGAGAATTACTATTGGTTGGGCGAAGTCGGGGATCTAAATAAAACTCTGATGTTTATCCATCCGTTTCAGTCATCCACACAGCATTGTAGAGACGTTGCATGCAACGTCTCTACAAAGAAGCCAGCGTGATGAGAAAGGAGTGAATCTACTGGCGACGCCGTGACTGTTGTTTCTTGAAGATAGCGCCAAATCCTAACGCCAAGCCGGAACCTAGAATGGTCAGAGGTTCGGGAACAGCACGAAAGGCGTGGTTGTCGGTTTCAAAGGCAACACTAACGTCTGAACCCGTTTCACTGAGTACAACTTCGTTAAACAATTGTCCGTCAGCAAAGAAGTTAATGTAGGGATTACTCTGTGGATTGTCTTGGTTTTGTGGTCCGGGTTGGACGACTATATTATTTGGGAACAGATCCGCTAAGTTTTGTCCGGTAAACAGTCCAACCCTTGTTCCCCCATTGAAAAATTCAATTTGATTAGTCGCGTCAAGGGAACCCCAGTGTAGACCAAAGTAGTCAGATAGCTTAGGTAATGTAATCGTGACAGAGCTAGGACCTTGTGATGGCGATGTCGGAAGTGTTAAGTAAGGTGAAGTGTTTTTATCCGGACCAGCGAAGGGAGACACACCGAGCGCTGTGTTATTCGGACCCGGAAGAATAGCATTACCGTTGTGGTTAACGACAACGACAGCATCACCAGGATTGTAAGTGGCTCCCTTTTGATTTACACTACTAACATTGACTTTATTTCCAGAGGTCGCCGAAGCGTCATTGAAATCGATAGTCGTGACGTTTCCAGATACAATATTAGGATTGTAGAAAAGACCTGTAGTGCCATTAGAATTTCCTTTGACTCCTCCAAGGGTAACTGAAACAGCACTGGCTGGATTAACACTTAATGTAGTAGCGGCTATCGTTCCTACTACAGCCGCCATCGAGAAGGCTTGAGTAGATTTCATAACTTTATTCATTATCACAAGCTTTCGTTGAAGCTGATATAAATTTATCTCTATATATAGATATTAATTTGATAAAGCTTCAAATTTATGAAGCTTGTGTAAAGATTGATACAGAAAATGCCGAGATTATATGAAGATTGGATGAAGACCCAAGCAACTTTATCAAAATTTCACAAAGCTCTCCCGTTCGTAGTTGCGTTTTAGCGCCGATTCCCGCCAGCACCAGCCAAATCCCCGACTTCTCTGAGAAATCGGGGATCTTGTTCTTTGAACCTGAAGGGGTGACAAGGGACGTGAAGGATAGGTAGGGTGTGGGGTGTAGGGGGTAGGGTGTCGGGAAGATGCATCCTTATTTAGCTATCGTGTCACCCCTTAAACCTTTGAACTTAAGGAACAACTACAGAATCATTCCCCTTACCAGAATGGTGGATACGCCTCATCACCCAGAACCACCCTCCTCGCAGGAAACCCGCCATCGTTTGCGGGGAAAGACTTGCCCAGGCATTAATCCCCACACAGATACACGCTAACCCTAATAAGATGAACGTGGGCGCCATCACCACCCCAATCATCAACCATGTCCAAACATGGAGAACCATCACCCCAGCCGGAATATAAGCAAGTACAGTAGCTAACCGCACCTGACGTTGAGAGCGCTGGAGTCCCGTCAAAATCATCGTCTGTAGCGTCAGCAGTAAGTTCAATGGAACTAATCCCCCACAAATCGCCACACAATGGGCGCGGGAGAATTCAAGTATGGAAGTGAGATCAAACATGGAAATATTGCAATAGGTACTTTTGCTAGTTTATCCTGCAAGTCCTAAAGATACCTGTCCAGAAAGGCGGACTTATATCACCCAATTACAAAGCTTTTACAATCCAACTGCCAAAAAAATGGAATAAACCAAAGCACAGTTGTACAATATGACGGTTGTATTGGGCAATACAGGCATTGATCGAGCGCTATACCTTGCCTGAAATGGGCGAACTCTGGACGGATACCTATAAGTTCAAAACCTGGCTACAGGTGGAAATTGCAGTTTGTGAGGCAAAAGCGGAATTGGGTGAGATTCCGGCGGATGCGGTTGCGGAAATTAAAGCGAAGGCAAATTTTGACGTCGATCGCATCTTGGAAATTGAGGCGGAAGTCCGTCATGATATGATCGCATTCCTGACGAATGTGAATGAGTATGTGGGGGATGTGGGGCGCTACATCCACTTGGGATTAACCAGTTCTGATGTTTTAGATACGGCTTTGGCATTACAACTGGTTGCCAGTCTAAATTTAATTGTGGAATGCTTGGAGCAACTAATTCAAGCGATTCGCTATCAGGCGCAACAACATCGCTACACCGTGATGATTGGGCGATCGCACGGAATTCATGCGGAACCGATTACCTTTGGCTTTAAGCTGGCTGGGTGGTTGGCGGAAATTCTGCGACACCGCGATCGCCTGGTGAATTTGCGTCAACATATTTCTGTGGGTAAGATTTCAGGTGCAGTGGGAACCTACGCCAATACTGACCCCCGTGTGGAAGCGATCGCCTGTCAGAAGCTGGGACTTGATCCAGATATGGCATCAACTCAGGTTATTTCGCGCGATCGTCATGGTGAGTTTGTCCAGCAGTTTGCCCTGTTAGGGGCGTCTTTGGAACGCTTTGCAGTAGAAATTCGCAACTTACAACGCACCGATGTTTTAGAAGTTGAAGAATTCTTTGCCAAAGGACAAAAAGGTTCTTCCGCCATGCCTCATAAGCGTAACCCGATTCGGTCTGAACGCCTAAGCGGGATGGCGCGGATTCTTCGGGGTCATGCGATCGCGGCATTGGAGAATATGGCACTATGGCACGAACGAGATATTTCTCACTCCTCTGTGGAACGAATTATCCTGCCCGATACTTGCATTTTGACCCACTTTATGATTCATGAAATGACTCATTTAGTCAAACACCTATTGGTGTACCCGGAAAACATGAAGCGGAATCTGAATCGGTATGGAGGCGTAATCTTTAGTCAACGAGTCATGTTAACTCTCGTAGAAAAGGGAACCAGTCGAGAAGACGCCTACAGTATTGTCCAGTCTTGCGCTCATCAGGCATGGAATCAACCGGGGGGAAATTTCCGGGAACTCATCGCCCAAGATGATCGTGTTCAAAGTCAGCTAACACCGGATGAAATTGAGGACTGTTTTAATCCCCAACATCATTTTCGCCATCTCGACGAGATTTATCAACGTTTAGGCATTTAAGAAAGGTGATGGAATATGTTAGTTCAGGAAACCTTAAAAAGTTGGCAAGAACTCTTGGAACTTGCCAAACCGAAAGCATCAGTCAAATGGGAACTTAGACCGGGCAAAAGTCCTTCGACTGTATCCATTTCGACTCATCTTGAGCAAATTACTCACGGGCAAAAAGCGCCCGTCTTACTGTATCGGGATACCAATGCCTGGTGTCCCTTCTGTGAGCGAGTTTGGTTTGCTTTAGAAGAAAAAGAAATTCCCTTTGATGTTGAGTTAATCGACTTGCGTAACAAGCCCAAATGGTACACAGATATGGTGCCGACAGGACTTGTCCCGGCGGTGAAAATTTCTGGGGAATTGGTTTATGAGTCAAAAAGTATCCTCTTAGCCTTAGAGGAAAAATTTGCAGCTTTGCCGTTATTACCTCAAGAACCAGCAGCAAAAACCATTGCCTTGGAGATGATAGAAGCCTGTGATACAGGGGAGTTTATCAAAGCGGGCTTCCAATTTCTCCGAGGTAAACCATTCACGTCTAATGCTCAAGACGAACCTGAAGTCGATTTAGACGTTTTACGGACACAATTTGAAACGAAATTAGATGAGGTTGAACAGGCTTTAGGTCAATATACAGGTGCATACTTTCTGCCAGAGTTTAGCTTGGTGGATATTATGTATACACCAGCTTTAAAGCGTTTGGATGCCAATTTACCCCTATTCCGAGGCTATCAGTTACGGGAAAATGAACGGTTCCCGAATCTACGGCGCTGGTTTAACGCCATCTATCAGCGTCCGGCGTATCAGAAGGTACAACCGGATGATAGAACCAACAATTTAGTCATGCAAAAACTCTTTGGCTTACAACCAATAAGCCAGGGACACACAACTGTCCCCCAAACTGAAACCACTCAGACAAATGAAGGACGATGGGAAGCCGCTGCTCGATTGAGTGATAACCACAAAATTATGATCGCCGATATTCTCAAAAATTCTGGGATAACCGCGTGGACTAATCCAGAGACTTTACCGATGCTGGAGGACTATGTTGACTTTTATCTCAAATTGGTTGCCAATTATCTGGTGAATGAAAATACGGCTTTACTCTCTAGTAAACCTGTTAATACAAAGGAGGGGGATGGTACTTCGACAGAAGCGATAGGAGCAATTACTCTTTCCTATTTGAGAAATCGTGTCTGTGTTCCCCGTGATATGAGTGCTGGTGCAGCAACTGCATTACGGAGTGCCATAGATACAATTTTAGCTTCTCTGTATTCCTTTACTTAGTTCACCCAGATATGAATAAATCTGCACTCTTGTACAAATGACGAATGACGAATGACGAATTAATATGCCTTCTCCATTTCCCGGCATGAATCCTTATTTAGAACATCCTGACTTTTGGGTGGAAGTTCACAATCGCTTGATTGTAGCAATTTCTGATGTTCTAGTTCCCCAAGTTCGTCCTAAGTACCGAGTCGCGATTGAAAAGCGCATTTATCAGATTAACCAAACCGATGGGGATAGTGGAGTTTTGCTAGGGATTCCTGATGTTACAGTCAACAGAAAACCGAATGATCCCGATAACCAGGAATCAACAGTCGCTGTTGCCCCACCTGCCGAACAACCAACCACTGTAATTGTACCCATACCCGAACAAATCAAACAAGCATATCTAGAAGTGCGAGATGTAATCACAGGGCAAGTCGTGACAGCCATTGAAATTCTCTCCCCCGTCAACAAACGTGCTGGAGAAGGACGAGAAACCTACGTTAAAAAACGGCAGAAAATGTTTGGGAGTTTGACCCATTTAATTGAAATTGACTTACTGCGGCAATGGCAACCCATGCCGCTATTAAATAATACAATTCAGTCAGATTATCGAGTTTTGATCAGTCGTCAAGAACGTCGTCCTCAAGCAGATTTGTATGCCTTTAATTTGCCGCAGCCAATTCCCGCGTTTCCGATACCTCTGCGCGAAGACGATAGAGAACCTGTAGTGGATTTACAAGCATTGCTGCATCAGGTTTACGACCGAGCCGGTTATGATTACACCATTGATTATAGTCGAGAGCCGATACCTTCATTGTCAGAAGCAGATACCCTTTGGGTCAATAATTTGTTGCAGGAACTCCAGTTACGATAGCTGCTTTCTTCTCCTTTCTAAAGACACGCAAACAATAGAATAAATTGAGAATATGTCACCTTTAGTCCTCCTGTAGGGGCGACCCGCTTGCACCAATTAACAACTATATCCACTCAATTTGATCGGGTCGCCCTTTACTCAAATCGGTCAATAATCCTGCTGAGGTAATCCAAGATTATTCAATACCTCATCTAATCTGTCTTTAAATGCTGTAAGACTAGGCATATCTACTATTTTGCTAATATCTAGGTTGCCTTGATCAATCTCATCATTCAGTAACTCTCTTGTTGCTGGTTCACCGAGATGTTCCTCTAACTGTTTTTTCAAGGAGTTAGGTGAATCATCATTACCTGACTCATTTTCAAGCGGCTGGCAATTTTGATAACGCTCACGCAAGGCACACAAAATCCAAGCTTCAGACTTGGGTTTGGGAATCATTGGAACACCATTTAAAAGTTGTTCAGCTTCAAAACCCTTCAACATAGATTGCCATTTATCTTGCCATTCTCCTCTATCAGAGCTTGCAGTACCGTCTGCATCTCTAAACAAAATTGGTATTACTTCTATTTCTTGTTGACAGCTTTCTTCCTTTGCTAATAAAGCTAAAGCTCTGGCATTTTTATAGAAATACCCTGTTTCTTTCTTGTGCTTTTTTCCTTTTCTGGAAAGAGGCTTTAGCCTAGTTTTAGCGATATCGGCTAATTTATTTTTGGAAACAATTTTATAACACTTTATATCAATTAAGGAGTAATCGCTACGTCGCATGATCCAACGATCAATAAATTTAGTCATTGATCCAATTTTATCCTCCTGAGTGCCTATATCAGATGATCCTTCTCCACTTAATAATAAGAACATCACCAAAATCCCTGACATTACTTTGTTTGTTTTAGGCTATTGATTTCTTGGTCAAGTTGAGTTAATAAGGTATCCTCATAAACTTCCCCTGGACCCATAACCGTTAATTTCTCTCGCATAGAAGGAATATCAAAGAGTCGCACAGCTTGTGTCGAGCCATTTTGCGTTTTGTATAGGTAAATTACACCGGCAGTGGCAATATCATCTTCGAGATAATTCAAAATCATTGGACTATGAGTTGTGACTAGCACTTGTGGAGGAGATTGAACTAAGCTATCAACGAGAAACTCAATAAGTTCTGGATTAATACCATTCTCTATTTCATCAAGCAACAAAAAACTTTGCTCTTTAGACAGTTGCGCCAAAATCGCCAGCATACGCAAAAAACCATCAGCTACATGGCGTGCTTCTGTCTTTAATAGAGTCTTTTTAAATTCCTCTTCAACTAGAAGTCTTTTCCAGCCAAAACGCAGTTTTTCTACATCAATTTTTTTGATTGTTGGATAAATTTTAGTCATTGTTTGTTTAATATCGTCTCGTTTGGCTTCCCCTATTTCATAGAGAAAGGCTGAAAGACGTTCACCACCCAATCCTAAACTATTTGTTGCTTCTCGTGTACGCTGCCTTAACAACTCAGGAGCCAAAAGATCTAATGCATTTATTTCTGCAAAAAATTTCTTTAGTTCAAGGGTTTGTGTAGTTAATTGAGATTCTTTAATCTGTGATAGTAATGAGCCTTGATAATCAAATGTGATAGTTCCAGATAATTTGTTCTCCCGCTCTTGCTTAGTCAAAGTCCAGATATTATATTTTCCATCTTCTACTTTTAGGATTAAATTTTTATTCCAATCTATACGTTCAGCAGTACAACGCAATGTTGTCCGGTTAAAGCTGGCAGACCATTTAATCTCAAAATTTTCATTATGGAGAAGAGTCAATTCAAAATCAATGTTATTTTTGCGAGTTAATTTTGAATTAATATCGGAGGGTTCCCACTGCCGTTTTTTTAACCAATCGTCTACATCGCCTTTAACCTGTTGAGATAAAAAATCAAAGAATTGTAATACTGTTGATTTACCTGAACCATTCAGTCCAACTAAACAGTTGAATTTGGCTAAAGGCAAATCAAAATCAACGAGTGATTTAAAGTTATCAACCCTTAGGTTGGTAATTCTCATATTCATGTCTTTTTCTGACATTATAGGGGCGATTCAGTTCATTTTAGACAACCGAGTAAAACAACTTATTTTGCTGAAAAATCACATAAAAATGCGTAGATTCCCCACCTTAGACTTAACCTGAATGGTACTTATTTAGTTTAAATCTCGCTGACTTTAGAGTTTGTAGCAAAACCTTGATATCTGGTAGGGTGGGCATTGCCCACCAGCCTATAATCAGCGTGACATTCGACTCTGAATGGTACTTATTTAATGGAAAGGGTACTGACTTTAGGGTTTGCCGTCAGTGATAGGATTTTTAGCGCTAAAGCGCAACTACGAACCGCCTTTTAATTACGTCATAATTTGCTGTGCCACTTTTTTCATTTCTAGGCTTAAAGGGTGACTTGGAAAGCGGACGCAAAAGACATCACCGCTAGCGAGTTGAATCATCTCTTCCGATAAGGGTAAAATACCTGCAACAGTAGCCTGATAGGTTTGTGCTATATCTTGCTCTAATGCCTTAAAGTCAAGGGCTTCATGGGCTTTATTTACCATTAACAATAATTTAGGCACTTGTAACTTACGTGCTACATCAACGGTGACAGCCGTTCCTTGAAAGTCCTGGCGGTCTGGACGTAGAATAATTAGCAATACGTCAGAGATGGTGATAGATAGTAGGGTTTCTTCATTTAAACCAGGGTGAGTATCAATGAAGAGATAGTCTAGTTTTAAGGCTTGAATTAAGTCCTCAAACCCGTCAATCAGCATATTCACATCATACCCTTCTCGCAAAATCCTGGTAATCTCTCCCATGCGAATACTGGACGGAATCAGATAGATTTTGCTATTGATTTTGCGGTTTTCTCCCAGGATAGAACTGACATCATACGCCGCATCTTGAATTTGACAACGCCCCCACAAGTAATCATTTAGGGCGTTTTTCATTTTGTTCTCATCGAAGCCGAAAAGAACGTGAATGCCAGGAGACTGGATATCAGTATCAACAATACCGACTCGATATCCAGCTTTAGCAACAGTCGCGGCTAGATTCGCTGTAGCATTTGATTTGCCCGTACCACCACGGAATGAGTGAATCGACACAATTTCCGACATTTTATACCTCTAGGATGTCGATTAGTTTTGACCCAACGCTAGGCTCAGGGAACCTGGTGTTTGTGTAGGGACGGGTTTCATTATTATCTATCATTTCTGACTAAACCAGATATGACTAAACCCGCCCGAACCGATTTGTTTAGGGGCGGGTTTTACTACTATCATTTCTGATTAACCCAGATGTGACTAAACCCGCCCGAACCGATTTGTTTAGGGGCGGGTTTTACTACTATCGTTTCTGATTAACCCAGATGTGCCTAAACCCGCCCTGGCTAAGTTTTGAGTTGATCTATCTTAACTCGACTGATTCACACTTTGCTGCGGTCAGTTAAAATTTCGTATCCATCTGCTCTCACCAATACGGTATGCTCAAACTGAGCGGATAGGGCATTATCGACAGTTACGGCAGTCCAACGATCCGATAAGATACGGGTAAACTTGGAACCTGCATTAATAATCGGTTCAATTGCCAGAGTCATCCCTTCCCGTAACTTTACATTGGGCATTTGCCGAGTGCGGAAGTGAAACACAGAGGGTTCTTCGTGCAGATTGCGTCCCACGCCATGACCGGTGAAATCTTCCACCACAAAAAAACTATTGGCGTTCACATGATCTTCGATCGCGCCCGCAATGTCAAGCAGGGAGTTCCCCGCTTTTACCTGTTCGATTCCTTTATACAGTGCGGCTTCGGCGACTTCTATTAACTTGGCGGCGTTGGGTTTAACATTACCCACGGCAATGGTAATACAGGAGTCGCCATGGAAGCCTTCATAGTACGCCCCCGTGTCAACTTTCAGCACATCCCCCGCCCGAATCACCTTTTTGCGACTGGGAATTCCATGCACCACTTCGTTGTTGAGACAGGAACAGATTGAAGCCGGGAAGCCGTGGTATCCTTTAAAACTCGGCGTTGCTCCCATTTCGCGGATGCGCTTTTCGGCATGAGCATCCAAATCCGCCGTCGTCATCCCCGGTTTAACCTGTTCGGAAATTTCTTTGAGAACGGTAGCGACTATTTTAGACGCCTGCCGCATAATAGTAAGTTCAGACTCGGATTTAATTTCGATGCCCCGACGTTGTTTTTTCGGGCGAGACGGCTGGGCAGGTTTGGAAAGCAGGTTACTAAGAATATTCATGTAAACGATGAAACCGAGAATGGGTGAGCTTTATGTGGATATCTCCTTGCCTCTTCCTACCTTGGCAGAAAGCCTGCTGACAAAAAAGGGACGTTCAGATTTCAATTCCCCGATGTTGCCGATTCAATGAGTTTCTGTCGGCTGGGCAAGGGTCATCCGGCGACAAAGTTTTATCTTATCATTGATTAGGCTAGCTCTGGCTTATTTGCTAGATATCGTGTTAATCAACCCTTTGAATTTGATAAACAGGCACGGCAATGCCGTGTCCCTAGGGGTTCGATTCCTTGGGTTATTGAAGTTGATGTCTCCGTTCCCAATTGTGGTGATAATCATGGTTCAATTCTTACGAAAATCAATAACTTTCGCTGAATTTATCCAATGGAAGCCAGCCAATAAACGCTATGAACTGCATGATGGAGTCATTTGGGCGGTCGTAAATTTATTGGTAATCCAAAACAACCAACGGTTTCTATTTATGTTTTAGTGGATGGAGAATACCAAGTTGGTCAATTTCGAGGGAATGACTGCATCCAGTCAGTTGCTTTCCCTAACTTACAGTTAACCGCTGAAGAAATATTTCAGTCGGTTAGTTGTTAGTTCAAGTCAGATATTTTTTCAATCAACCCTTTGAATTTGATAAACAGCTTACAACCCCACCTGTAGGGGCACGGCATTGCCGTGCCCTTACTCACCCTATAGATGCTGCATCAGTCAAGAAACCTAACGTTTCACCGGAAGTCTAGAAACCTGTATCGGGGCGGGTTTAGTTATATCTGGGTGCAACCAAAAAGATAGTAGTCAAACCCGCCCCTACACACAGACGCGCCAGTGCCATTCTCCCTAATATGCCATTCAGGTAAAATTAAGCTACTATAACTCTATTACGACCCAGCTAAATTTAACTACATTTATTTCAATCAAAAAACTCCGATAAAAAAGGACAGATAGCACATGGCACCCGTTCAATCTCCCACGCCGAAATATAACGGCTTATATTGTCAATCTCCAGAGGGAAACTCCCTGGTTTTCCCCCTCAAGCATACCGAGGTTGAGGCGAAAATTGCCGGGAACCTGTCACGAGTTGAGGTGACGCAGCGATTTGAGAACCCCTTCACCCAACCGCTAGAAGCTATCTATGTCTTCCCCTTACCCGATGAAGCCGCCGTGGATGACATGGAAATTAAAATCGGCGATCGCATAATTAAAGGAACCATTAAAAAACGCGAAGAAGCCCAGCAAATCTACGAACAAGCCAAACAAGAAGGGCGCACCGCCGGATTACTGGAACAAGAACGTGATAATATCTTTACCCAATCCCTGGCTAATATCAAACCCGGTGAAGAAATTGATGTCACGATTCGCTACACCGATAGCTTGAACTTTGAACAAGGGGACTATGAATTCGTCTTTCCCATGGTGGTGGGACCTCGATATATCCCCGGTGAAACCATTGATGAGAGTGGCGATACCGATGAAGTCCCCGATGCTTCCCGAATTACACCGCCTATTGTACCCGAAGGAACGCGATCGGCACACGATATCGGCGTTACCGTAGAAATTAATGCAGGTGTACCGATTCAAAATGTCCATTCCCCTTCTCATCAGTTGCAGATAGAAACCGAGGGAGAAATTGTCCGGGTGCAACTGGGTGGTGATGATACGATTCCGAATAAAGACTTAATCCTCAGATATCAAGTCGCCGGAGACAATACCCAAGCCACTGTCTTAACCCAATCTGATCAACGCGGCGGACATTTTGCCCTTTATTTTATCCCCGCTTTAGACTATCGCCCTGATCAGATTTTTCCCAAAGATGTGGTGTTTCTCATGGACACCTCCGGTTCTCAACAAGGCGCACCCTTGCACAAATGTCAAGAACTGATGCGGCGCTTTATTAATGGGTTAAATCCTGACGATACATTCACGATTCTTGACTTTTCTAATACAGTTCGCCATCTCTCCGAAACCCCTCTGGCTAATACACCGGAAAATCGGGAATTAGCCATCAATTATATTAATCAATTACACGCCAGTGGTGCCACCGAAATGCTCAGTGGAATTCGGGCGGCAATTAATGTTCCAGCACCAGAGGGGCGGTTGCGGAGTGTGGTTTTGCTTAGTGATGGATATATTGGTAATGAAAATCGCATTTTAGCCGAAGTGCAGCAGGAACTTCAAGCCGGAAATCGGTTATATAGCTTTGGGGCGGGGAGTTCAGTTAACCGCTTTTTACTTAATCGTATTGCTGAAATCGGACGCGGAATTTGTCGGATTATTCGTCACGATGAACCGACGGAAAAAGTCGTTGAAAAGTTTTTCCGCTCAATTAATAATCCCGTCTTAACCACCATTGAACTTAACTGGAACGGAAGCGGAGAAACCCCGGAAATTTATCCCGCAATCGCCCCCGATTTATTTGCCCAACAGCCTTTAGTGGTATTTGGACGAAAGCGCGATCGCATGGCGGGTGATTTACAGATTAATGGGACTACCGCCGGGGGTGAACACTATCAAAAGACATTTCACCTCAATTTTAGTGAAACTGGAAATCCAGCCATTGCTCAATTATGGGGACGAGCGCGGATTAAAGACTTGATGAATCAAATGGTTACTTATGAAACTAAATCGGGAGTTGAGGCGGTAACCGATACGGCATTAACCTATCAGTTATTGTGCCAATACACGGCGTTTGTTGCCGTTAGTGATGATGTGCGGGTAGAACCGGGAAGCGAATCTGTTTCCATGAATGTTCCAGTGGAAATGGCAGAAGATGTTAGTTATCGAGGCGTTTTTGGTGCAGCAGCACCTCGTTCAATGTCACTTCAATCACAACGACGAACCTATTCAGCCAGTGCGCCAAGTATGTCCCTTGAAAATCTCTCTCTTGCCGATGCAGCATCCACGGAATTTGATGCTATGTATTCGATGAAAGCAGATGAGGACAAAAACCCACCTCTATCGACCTCTTCACCGAAAGGAATGGTCAGTAAAGGTATCGATGCAGTTGGGAAAAAGTTACGTCGAAAAGCTTCGTCTCCAGCCGCCAATAATACCCACTTAGAAGTAGTTAGCGTCACCGGATTGGAGCAAAGTGATACCCTTTCATTGACTAAATATTTGCAACATAAGAATTTACCCTCTAATTTGAGGGGTGAAATCGTCTTCGAGTTTACGCTAAGTCAAGGGCGCGTCGGGCGGATTATGTTAGATGAAGAGGCTTCAACCTTGAAAACGGCAAACGTGATTGAGTTAATCAAGCGAAATTTGCTCAAGTGGCGTCCTTATCAATCGATTAATAGCACCGTGGTGTTAAGATTGCGAATTCAATCGTAGGATTTAGCTGAATCAAACAGCCAACTGTGGGGGCGCACAGACGTGCGCCACACATCAGTACCTTGTCCTTTAGAGAAACACAATCTATGATGAATCGAACAATCACTGAAACGATTGCGGCTGAACTTCAAATTTTTAAAACGGTTAATCAAAAAGAGAATTTTCTCTTTATTATCGGGGCTTTACTAACTCAAGTTATCAGTATTCAGAAAGCAGCAGAAGTTATGGAAATGGAACCCGAAATGATTTTACAACTTTTGGAATTAATGGGCATCGAATTTTCATATTTATCAGAGGATGATATCTCTATAGAGAGGAATTGGTGACTTTCGTGAACATTGTTTTGAACTCCTCACCCTTAATTTTTCTGGCTCGTCTAGACTTTTTAGATAAATTGGCTGAATATCCAGATAATTTTTATCTACCTAAATCTGTTGCTGATGAAATAGAAGTTAAACAAGATCAGCCGAGAGCTTATATCGCTAGCCTTATTGATTCCGGACAGATAGAAGTGCGAGAAGTAACCTTAATGTCCCTAGCCACGAGTTTAAATAAACGTTTAGGTAAAGGAGAGTCAGAAGCGATTGCTCTTAGCATTGAACTCCAAGCCGATTATACAATCTTGGATGACTTGGTTGCTCGCCGAGAAGCTATGAGGTTAGGATTGAATATTAAAGGAACGCTTGCTGTAATTAAAAAACTAAGAGATGAAGGTAAAATAACTATAGATAATTTAGATGATCTATATCAAAAGTTAGTAGAAGTTAAGTTTCGGGTCAAGCGCGGAATTTTCAATGATGTCTTTGCTAGCTGATACCTAACTAAGAGCAGATATATATACGAACTCACATCTGTTGCGCTGTGAGCCAGTCTTTGATCTCATCGCCAGCACTTTCCGGTTTGAGATACAGAGTACACTCACGAATTACCTCTTCTTCAGGGAAGCTTTGTTGCTGACACCAAACACGAATACCAGCATTGCTTAATGCTTCCACTTGCTCAACGTCTACCATCGCCACCTCAGTTTCACGAGTGCAAGCAATTAAAGACAGAAGATATTCCGGTTTAGGCGAACGCATCTCTTCCTTGTCAGGGTCATATAACAAGATATAGTATTCTTCTTGATACTTGAGGAGGATATAGAGTAAAACACTCTCACCAGAGTAGGTCAAGGCACTCACCAAATCGCTGTCCAAATTTTGGGCATACTCGCGGTGAGAATGGAGTTTTTGTGTGTGCTGATAGTAGGAAGAAACACCTTCATCATCAGTTTGCTCCCAGACTAAGTTACCTGACTCAATAGTTACCCTGGTATTGGAAGCAAACTCTGGCATATCAATCTCTTGCTGTGCGTTGGTAGTTAACACAGGTAAATCAGTTAATTTACGAGACTCTGCATGACGCTGCATCAAATTTTGCCAGCGTTGACTGATGTTTAGTAACTCCCATCTTAACTCAGTCTGTTCCTCGACAGTGGGAATAAAAGTATACAACTGAACTGTTCGGGGTAATTGCCACGGACGCAGGATACGTCCAGCTCTTTGATTAGGTTCAATAGCTGTCCAAGCCATATCGTAATTAATGACTACAGATGCATCCTGCATATCAATACCGATACCAAATGCATCTGTAGTAATAAATACTTCATATGTCTCTTGATATTTGTCCACAGCATTATTAGCGACAGGAGCAAACTTAGCTATAGCTTTCTGGATGTCTTTTAATTTTTTCGGCTCATACTTTACTAACACCTGCTGATAAAAATAAAGACTGTGAAGAACAACATTATCTGGAAAATACTTTTTTTGATCACCAAAATTTAAATAACAACCTTGTGTGTCCTTTTCAGTATAATACTTGGCAACGTGGGGAGCTGTGAGTTGATGAGTAACAGGTAATTTGAGAAATTCATTGGTGTCAGGAATTTTCCATGCCGAAGCTCCATCTATCCACTCAGGCAACAAAACTGGACTGTCAGAAGTATGAGGCAGTAAATAAAGCTGGGTATTGAGATTATCTACATGAGTGGCATAAGGAGAACCACTTAACAGTAATACCTTGACTCGTTCTAGATTTCCAAGCTGATTAACCAATTGATTAATGCGCGTAAAGGCTTTACGCTCTTTTTTATCCTCTTGTCGATGTCTCCTGTTACTAAATTCATCGGGATAACGTCTTCTAAGCTGATGACTTTCATCCAAGATTAAAAGATACCGTCCTCGTCCTTGACAGACATCATCCACAATCTCTTTCCAATCTTCCAAATCGCTAGCATATTGTTCATCTTCTCGATCTAAGGTTTGCAGTGTAAAGTAATCGGCGTAAATACTAGCATCACGCATTTCACGCTGCCAAGCTCGACGCACGGGCAAAGGGCAAATTACAATCACTTTGTCAATCAAATCCTCGGCACGCAGTTGAATCGCAATTAACGTTCCCATGACCGTTTTACCTAATCCCGTCGAAGCCACTAGCATTGAGCCTCCATACAGGCGAATTTGGCGTAGGGATTGAGCGATCATGTCGCGCTGGTAGGGAACTGGCTGTTTACTGTAGCTTGTCTGGATTGGCTTAAGCTGTTCCAAAGCAAGGATGGTTTTGAGGTAAATATCCCACGGTTCCACTAATCTCTGCCAGCACTTTAGTGCCTCTAGTAATGACTGTGTAATATCAGCCGCATTCGCAAAGTAGTGATTAAATTTGTGAATAAAATTAGCAACTTGAGATTCAACAAAGCGATGTAATTCTTCAATTATCACCGAATCCATCTGAACTCCGTGCTTATTTTCATAGTCTAAGACCCAGCCCTCAATTACAGACGGTGCATACAATCCTCCTGACTCAATTTGATCCAAAAACCCATATCCAGTTGTATTGGCAGAAGCATTGATGGCAGTATGATGATCGACAATGTATAGTTTGCCGTGATGGGCGCTGGCACGAGCATCCACAATTGATAATTCACGTTGCTCCATTCTGATGATTAAATCGGAGACGCTTTGCCTACGTCCAAAATCTACACCCGTCGCCAAGTGACGCATTATTTCCTGAACCAGAGCCATTTTTGCCCGTTCCTCTCCTGGTTCATCAATCCCCACTAACAGGTAAACGCGCTTACCTTCGGTATGTCTCCGAATTAATCCCCAACCCTTGATCGTGAAGAATCCAGAAGCAATACGAATTTCTTTTTGACTGGTAGAGAAGCTCTCTCGGATTTTATCGAGAGTAATGCGCGGTTCAAACCAGGTAGATTGAGAGGTAATGAAATCAAGGTTGTGTGGCATAGGTGTCACAGGTGAGGAACTCAAGCCAAACTTGTCAGTTTAGTTGATTGGCAAGCTATAACAATCTTATTTCATTTGTGAGAGTTTTCCCATTAGAACAATCAATCAATTGGATTGATTGATTGTTTGCTAGTCTAAAGCAAATTGAGTATTATTCCAACTGTAAAAACTTCTCCAACGCCATCACCATCGCGGGGGGCCAACGGCGGATATTTTCCACCCAATCGATGTCTTTATAGCGCCGATCTAATCCAATAGCAGCAACCCAGTTACTCTCGGCTTCTCCTTGATTCCCGTTAACCCATAAGGCGGCGGTAAGTGCAGCCCGGACATCGGGAAATTGGGGATATTTGCGGATTAGCTTGCGGAGTTCCAGGATTGCTTCTTTTTTCTTGCCAATTTGATAAAGGGCGAGAGCGTGGTTAGCCCGGGCGAAGGCAAAATCCGGGGATAAATCGACGGCTTTCTGGTAATACGCGATCGCGGCTTCCCATTCTCCCTTTCCGGCGTTAGCGTTTCCCAGGTTGTTGTACGCCATCGCGTCATCGGGGTTAATCTGCAATACCTGCTGATAATCTGCGATCGCCTTTTGCCATTCTCCCTTTCCTTCATACGCTGTCCCCCGGTTCAAATACGGATCAGGGGCGTTAGGCGCTAACTGAATCGATTGATTAAAATCTGCGATCGCTTCGTCTAATTTATTCTGACTGACTCTGGCATTTCCCCGATTACTCCAGCCTACGGGATTATTGGGTAAAAGTTCAATCAGTTGTGTCCAATACGCTTCAGCCGTGGCAAACTCACCCAGTTGTGTCGCCGTAAACGCTTTTTGCCGCAATTCGTTGAGCCGCTCAATCTGAGCCTGGGTTAAATCAGGGATTTGGGCTTGTGCCATCACTGATGGCGTTATCCATAATCCAGAGCATACCAGCACTAGCACGATACCGAATAAACTGACAATCCAACGTTTCATGAGAATGTTTAAATCACAGAGGCTATTGATCACTGTACAAGCAATTGGCTTCCCCATCTCCCCCAGCTCCCCCAGCTCCCTCTGCTCCCTCTGCTCCCCCAGCTCCCCCAGCTTCCCCATCTCCCCCATCTCCCCCACACTCCTTTTCACTCTATCTTTACGGATTTCTCACGCACTCTTCACACACACGCTACTGAAACCAGTCGTCGCCTCTGTAAAAAGGAACATACCCAAATAAATTGATAGTCTTTCTCAACAAACTCTGATTAGCTTAAGACTATTTCCCTGAGGGAGATTGGGTAAATTGAATTGAGAAAATGCGAATGAGTTATCAAGAAATCCGCTGGTGGACAATCGCTGTTTTAGAGATTGCGATACTGGTGAGTTCGCCGTTCTTAATCCGTATATTTTATCACTTGCCGTAATCTGCAATAACAAGAACCCATTGAAGTTCAGCATTCATACTAAGCTGTTCGGCATTTAAACCTTAATGTCAATAATGACGAAAGGATGGTAGTGCGTTAAGCGAAGCCATGCCGCAGGCTTTGCATCTTGCTCGCTACTAATACCCAATTTAAATGCATGACAGCTTATTGTGTGGACATACCAAACCACTCTTGGTACAACCCTTGGTATGTCCCATCTTCCATCAACTTTAATAATGTCAAATTAATGGCTTCCCGCCAGATGCTCCCTTCAGGTAGAGCAATCCCATAATTTTGTTGTTGAAATGTCGGCTCAATCAACTTAACCTTGCCTTGCCCTTCAGATGTCGCATAATTCTGTAGGGCAGGTGCATCATAAACCACAGCATCCACTCGTTCATCCTCTAGAGCTTGATAAGCCTCTGGCAGGGTTTTAAACAAAATGGATGCCACTCGATTATCCCGTAGATACTCTTGAGCCGCACTTTTTTCCACTGTAGCCACTCGCACATGATGTAAATCCGCAGGCGTTGCGATCGCGCCGCGCAATCCTTGCAATGTGAAGCTAGTGGTAATACTGGCGGTGAAGTAGGCAAAGATAAAATAGCCTGCACACATCCAAAATAAGGCAAATAACCGTCCTAATGCCTTTTTGGGGGTTTTATCCCCATAACCCACGGTTGTCACTGTTACCGCCGCCCACCAGAAGGATTCCCAGATACCGGGTAGGTAAGATTGGGGAAACTCCTCGTTATGCTGGCGTTCCACGAACCAAATCAGATGAGCCGCGATCAATAAACAGAGGACAAAAAATCCTATTGCATAATAAAGGGCTGGTGTCAATAAAATGCTCAAAGTTCCTTGGAAAAGAGTACCGGGGAGGCTACGGTTCTGAGCAGACACCATAATTTGCAACCCGGATTCAAAATAGGGGTAGGAAAAATCAATGGTTTCTTCCCGTTCAGAGGTAATCGTCACACCCGCGATCGCGACATCAGCCATCTCCTGTTCTATTTCCTCTAAGAGTTGACCAATGGTATCCACGCCCTGTAATTGGTAGCTTACCGCTTCTAAAAACCTAGACAAACCTACCCACAAGTAATTCTGTCTTGGTATAAGTCCACGGTGTAACTTTTGGTCGATAACCGTTAACGCTGACGCTTGGCTGATACCCGGCATTGTTGCTCGATATCAGCCTTAACCA